>NZ_JBISDG010000020.1:0-70853 GCF_044472985.1 Roseovarius salis
GATGATCTGTTCTTCGCTGTATCTCGTTCGCTTCATTGTCCGTCCCTTCGTTGGGTCGGACTCTAATTCCAAATGGAGGAAAAATCCCGTGGCAGGTCAGGCCTATGCCGCGCGTGGCGTGCACGGGCAGACGATCTATGTCGATCCGACGGCCGAGATGGTGCTGGTCCGGCTGGCATCCTATCCGCGCGCCCAGAACGGGTTCATCGACCCGACCTCGCTGCCTGCGTATCAGGCGCTTGCGGAGTTCCTGATGTCTAGGGAACGCTGACCACCGGCGGGACGTCTGCCGCGGGCCGTGCGCCGGTACGGCGCCGCACGACCGGCCCGGCCTGAAACCCGCGGCATTTGCCGGGGACAAGGGGGCGATTCATTGCTACCGTGGCGGGTGTTCTGACCCGGAATCGAGATCCAGATGCCCAATTTCGCAAGCTTGCCGCCCGACCCGACCGTTGCGGATTTCAGGTTCGATCCGCCGCGGTTCCAAGCCCCGGCGGTCGCCGATTTCCTTTCCGGGACGTACGGAATCGACGGGCAGCTCACGCCGCTTTCCGGCGAGCGCGATCAGAATTTCCGGCTGGAGGCGGAGAGCGGCGTGGCCTACGTCGTCAAGATTTCCGGCCCGCGCGAAACCGGCGCCGCGGTCGACTTCCAGAACCGGGCGCTCGAACATATCCGGTGCGCCGATCCCGGGCTGGGCGTGCCGCGCGTGGTGCCTACGCATGCCGGGGCGCCGCGTGCCGCGATCGCCGAAGGGGACGGCCCCGCGCATCACCTCCGCCTTCTGACCCATGTGCCCGGCGTTCCCCTCGACAGTTTCGACGCGCCGTCAGAGGCGTCCCTGCGCGCCGTGGGCGTCCTGATGGGCCGGATGGACCGCACGCTCAAGACCATGCCGCCGCCCGTCCCGCGGGAGTTCCTGCCATGGGACGTGATGAACGGCCTTGCCGTCATGGACGGGTTCAGGGACCGGTATCTGCCGAGCACCCTGCGAGACATCTGCATGCCGTTCCTGCGCCGGTTTGCCTCAGAGACGCTGCCCCGGTTGCATGACCTGCCGGAACAGGTCATCCACAACGACCTTCACGCCGGAAACGTGCTATGCGATCCCGACGACCCGGAACGGCTGACCGGGTGCATCGACTTCGGAGACATGGTCTGCAGGCCCACGGTGATGGAGCTGTCCTCCGCCCTCGGGGAATTCGCGGGGATAATGCCCGATTTCCTTGCCGGTTGCCGGGCCATGCTGGGTGGCTACCGGTCCGAGGCCGAGTTTTCCGATACGCTTCTACCGCTGCTTTACGATGCGGCGCTGGCGCGGGCCGTCCTGTGTGCGCAGCTGGCCATGTTCCGGCGCGCCCATGCCAACAACGATCCCGCCATCGAGACGGTCCACTTGCCCGGCGCGGTCGACGCGGTGCGGGCGATTGCCGCGGTCGACCGGCGCGATTTTACCGACGCCCTTGCGGCGGCAACGTGAAACCGGGTTCTTTCAAATGCAGGGAGTGGACCATGCCGCGCCGAACACTTGAAGACCGAAGGGCCGGCGTATTGCCGCCCGACGCACCGCATTTCTTCGACGAGATCCTGCACGTCGTCAAAGGCGAGGGCATGTGGTTGTGGGACGCGGAGGGGCGGAAATACCTTGATTTCTACAACAATGTCGCCTCGGTGGGGCACTGCCATCCGCGCGTGGTCGAGGCGCTTGCCGCGCAGGCGGCGACGCTGAACATCAGCACGCGCTATCTCAACGAGCGTATCGTGGAATTCGCCGAGGCGCTGAAGGCGAAACTGCCCGGTCACCTCGATACCTGCTACTTCGCCTGCACGGGCACGGAGGCAAACGACCTTGCGATACAGGTGGCGCGTCACGTCACCGGCCGGCACGGGGTTCTGGCGGGAGAGTTCTGTTATCATGGCACCTCGACGCTCGTGCTGGCCCTGTCCACTGACAGCTACCCGCCCGCGGACCGCCCCGACTGGCTTGCCACTTTCGAGGTGCCGGATCTTTACCGCGGATCGTTCCGTGAGGACGATCCGCAGGCCGGCGAGAAGTATCTCGCGCAGGTCGTGGAACAACTCGACCGGCTGGAGGCCCGCGGGCACAGGCTGGCCGCCGCGCTGATCGACTGCTCTTTCGACAATATCGGCGTGGTGCGCCCGCCCGATGGCTTCATGAGCGCGCTTTTCGCCGAGGTGCGCCGCAGGGGAGGGCTCCTGATCGCGGACGAGGTGCAAGCCGGATATTGCCGGATGGGAACGCATTGGTGGGGGTTCCAGCATCACGGGATGGAGCCCGACATCGTCACATGCAGCAAACCCATGGGCGACGGACATCCGATTTCCGTCATGGTGGCACGTCGGGAGCTTGCCGAGAAATTCGGCGATACCTACAGCTATTTCAACACGACGGCCGGCAGCCCGGTCGCGGGCGCGGTCGGCAAGGCCGTTATTGATGTCTTCGACAAGGAAGGGCTGCTTGCCCGTGCGACCGACACGGGGGCCTACATGGCCGACCGCCTAGCCGAGCTCGCCGGGCGTCACGCCATCGTCGGCACGGCACGCGGGTACGGCATGTTCCAGGGGCTCGAGATCGTATCCGACGTGTCGGCCAGAACCCCGATCACCTCTGCACGGGCACGCCACCTCACCACCCTGATCGCGGCGGAGGGGCTGATCACCGGCACGTCCGGCATTCACGGCAACATCATCAAGATCCGCCCGCCGCTCATTGCCGAGCGCACGCATGTCGACCGGGCGGTCGCCGCGCTCGACCGGGCGCTCGCGCGGTTTGCGCGGGAACAAGCGGACGGATCCGCATAGCCTGCCATTGCCGCCCCGAAGGATAGCCCGATGAGGATCAGATCGATCACGCCCTTTCTCGTGGCCGCACGTCCCAGCCCCGACGGGTGGTCTCGCGGCCGCATGACGGTTTTCGTGAAACTCCAATCAGAGGCGGGTTTGGTCGGCTGGGGGGAGGCCTACGCGCTCGACCACAGGCAGCGCGCGATCCGAGAGATCATCGTGGCTTTGGGGGACGCGCTCAGGCAGATGGAGGAGGCAACCCCGCGCGGGTTCCTGCACCGGGTCGCCAAGCCGATGGACAGCAAGCATCCGGGCATAGATTATGCCTGCGCCACGAGCGCCATCGAGATGGCGCTGTGGGATCTGCTGGGCAAATCCACCGGCCAGCCGCTGCACGCGCTGCTCGGTGGTGCCCTGACAGAGCGGGTTCCGGTCTATGCCAACGCGTGGGACAACCCGGTGCAATCACCGGCGGCCGTGGCCGAACGCTGTGCAATGATGCGTGCACAGGGTTACAAGGCGGTCAAGATCTACCCGTTGCGGCAGCCGACGCTGGCGGAGGCCGAGGCCAGCGTGCGCCTGACGCGCGAGGCGGTCGGACCCGAGACGGACCTCCTCCTCGATTTTGCCATACAGACGGATCGGCGCCATGCCTTGCGCGCGGCGCGCATGTTCGAGCCCTACGATCCCTACTGGATCGAAGAGCCGGTCGCCGCGGATGACCTGGCCTCTATGGCCGAGTTTCGCGCAGCCACCCTCAGCCGTGTCACCACGGGCGAGCGGCAGGCGGGGCTGCGCCATTACCGCGATGTGCTGCTCGCACGTGCGGCCGACGTGCTGAACCCTGACATCGCCGGGGCCGGGGGGCTGCTGGCCATGCTCGAGATCGGTGCGATGGCCGATGCCCATGGCGTGCAACTTTCACCGCACAGCTGGAACAGCACGACGGTTGCCTTCATGTCGATGCTGCATGTCTGCGCGGTAATGCGCAACGCGGGGTATGCCGAACTTTTCCACGACTACCTGGATCTCGGGGCGCGGCTTGCCGAGTGTGACACCGTGATCGCCGACGGTCATGCGCGCCTGCCCCGCAAGCCCGGGCTGGGCGTGGAGATGAACGAGGCGGCGCTTGCCGCGCTGGCGCCCTGACCCCCGCCGCTCAGCCGCCGAGCTCGAGGTCATATTTCACCGTCTTGAAGGGCACGCCGTCCGGGTCGACGGTCGTATCGAATTCCTCGGCATAGCGTCGGCCCTCGTAGACGGCGGCGGCGATGGTGGCCGGCGCAAGGCAGTCGCCGATGCGGCGCACGGACTGGATACCCGCAGTGGCAAGATCCTCGCGCCGGGCCATCAGTTCATGGTAAAGCGCGTCATCGGGCAGCCGCATCGTCACCGTCACCAGCGCGCCGCCGCGCTGCACCGCTGCCCCGGTCACCATGTCGACGAGCTGGACGCCCTCATCGGTGGCCGAAACCAGCGCGTGGCGCGGCAGTATCTCCACCCCGAGACCGACCAGCCGACGCTCGATATGGCCCTGCTCCAGCGTGTATTCCGTCCAACTGCTCACGCACAGGCCGGGCGTTGCCAGTGTGACGGTGTAGCCGTCGCTGGCCAGCAGGTCGGCCATGACGGAGCCCATGTAGTAGTGATCGTCGTCGAAGATCACGACATGCCCCTTCGGCGGGCGTTTGCCATCCATGATGTCGTCTGGGCTCAGAACGTGCGCGCCCCCGGAAACGGCGACCGGGTCCCGCACGGCGCGGCCGACGCCATCGCGCCGCCAGGAGGCGCCCGTGGCGATCACGACATGATCGGCGCCGAATTCGAGCACATGGTCCGGCATGAGCCGGCTTTCGAGAAAGAGCTCCACGTTGACCATCTCCGCGATCCGGCCAAGCCGGTAGTCGCGGACGCGCGCCCATGCGCCCAGATTGGGCAGCGCGCTCTCGCGGGTCACCCGCCCGCCCGCCTCGGCCCCGGCCTCGGCGAGCGTGACGGTGTAGCCGCGCCGACCCAGCCAATGCGACGCCTCCAGCCCGGCCGGCCCGCTGCCCACCACGAGAATGTGCGCGTCAGACGCGTTCGGCGTTGCGGTTTCGGGGTGCCAGCCCTTGCGCCACTCCTCGCCGAAGCTGGGGTTCTGCGTGCAACGGCTCGGGGCCGAGACGTTGTTCCACGCGGCGCATATGTTGCAGCCGATACATTCGCGGATCTCTTCGATCCGTCCTTCTTCGATTTTCCTTGGCAGGAAGGGGTCCGCGATGGATGGGCGCGCGGCACCGATAAGATCAACGATGCCCCGCCGGATGGCCGAAACCATCGCATCCGGTGACGTGTAGCGACCCACGCTCGAGACGGGCTTCGACGTGACCTGCTTGACGAAGGCCACGTACTCTTCCTGGTAGCCCTCGGGGGCAAACCTGGAGGTCATGGAGTCATTTTCCCAGTTGGACACGTTCACGTCCCACATGTGCGGCAGCTCTGCCATCATCTCGATCGCGTCGCGGCCTTCGCCGGCCCATTCGAGCCCGTCGGGGCCCATCATCTCGTCCACGGCGAAGCGCGCGATCACGCCCATCGTGTCGCCCACCGCGTCAAGCGTGTCCTCCAGAAGCTCACGGTAGAAGCGCAGGCGGTTCTCCAGGCTGCCGCCGTATTCGTCGAGACGCTGGTTATGACGGCGCGACAGGAAATGCGAGGGCATGGCCCCGTCATGCCCGGCATAGACCACGACAAGGTCGAACCCGGCCTTCTTGGCGCGCAGCACGCCGTTGCGATGCCAGCGGCGATAGGCGCGGATGTCGTCGAGGTCCATCGCGCGCGCCTGCACCGGATGGTTGAGCCAAGTCACCGGGCGATGCATGGGACCGATCGGCACCTCTCGGCTGTAGAGATTGCCGGTGTCGTGACCGTTGTGCACCAGTTCCACCGCCGCAAGCCCGCCATGCGCGTGAACCGCGTCGCACATCCCGGCGAGGTAGGGGATGTCGTCGTCGCTCCACAGCTTGGTTTCGCAAAAGGGGGTGACATCCGCGCTCGGGTGGAAATCGCATTGCTCGGTCGAGACGATTCCCCAGCCACCCTCTGCCTTCATGCCACGCATGGCGGTCATGCTGTCGGGATACATCCGCCCCATGCCGTTGCAGTGCGGCACCTGGTAAAACCGGTTGGGCGCCATGACGGGGCCGATCTGCACGGGTTCGAACAGGATGTCGTAGCGGGGATCTCTTTTCATGCGGGTTCACTCCATCCCTGTTTCGTGCCGCTCTGCGGCCGGTGCCGGAAAACCGTTGCGCAAGTACGCTTCCGGCGCTTTTCCATGCCTGACACGGCGTCGGGCAGCGCGACCTTCGGTTCTTGGAGCGGTCGTGTCAAACTGCAACGGCCAACCGCCGCGCCGCGACCCGGCAAACAGGTATTTTTCGCACGTGCGGAAGAACCGGCGCCGCGCAGGGCCACGTGCAGGATCGTCGAGCGTTACTGCGGGTTTTGCAGGCAGGTAATGCGGCCGGGATCGCAACGGCCCTTCGCAAGATCGGACAGGGCCAGAATGTTGCCCTTCAGCCGCCCCCGGTGATCGACCCATTCAAGGGGGAACAGGCTGTACCGCAGGTTCGCGACGATGTTCCGGCTCATCCGGTTATACATCGCACCTGCAGTGATCGATCCCTTGCGCTTTAGGTAGACAAGATTGGCAACCTGCGAGTAACCGAATTTCACGCCCGGTGTCCGGCCCGTTTTCGTGCCCAGATGCACACCACGCAACTGCTCGGCACGCACGACCCGGCCGAACTTGCCGATCCGGACGGAAAAATCGACATCCTCGAACCATCCGTAGAGCGGCAATGCCTCGTCAAAGCGCAGACCGTGTTCCAGAGCCGGTTCCATCCGGATGGCCATGTTGCAGCCGTAGCCATTTCGTACGGGTATCACCGCGTTGCCCGCGGGCTGTCTCAAACCGGCCTCGAGCGCCGCCTGACCCTGGTCAAAGTCCATGCCCGGCCCGAGGATGCCATCCGCCAGAACCTTCCCCGTCGCCACGACGATATCCGGCTCGTCCCGCATCAGGATTTCGAGCTTTTCAAGGTAATCAGGCGAGAGCAGGAAATCATCGTCCATGAGCAACAGCACATCGGTTGGCGACAGCGTCTCGATTATGGTGTTGCGTTGTGCGCAAGACCCCTTTGGTCCGGTCAGGAAACGGACCGGAAACGGAAGGTCCGCATCGGGCAGGCTGCCGAAATCGGATGCCTGCGTCCCGCTCACGTAAACGAGGTCGGGCGGCCGGGTTTGCTTGGCGATGGCCCGGACGACCGGAGTGACGATGCTGCCGCGATCAACGGTGGCGATCCCGATTATCAACCGCGCCGGTTCGGGGCCGTTTTTCATGGAAAACCAGTTTCTACTCTCATCTCATCCAAGGCGACAAATTTTGTCCCAGTGGATTGCAAGAAGCCCTTCATCGGCGGACGCGAAGCGCGCACACGAATTGCCAGCGGGACAAGGCAGTGTAGATGGCGTTGACTTATCTGTCGGAATAGGAACCCATTTTTTCGACTCCGTCAAGCGCGCTCGCGGCCCGGGAAACGCCGCGTCAAGAGGAACTCGGTCAAGAAATCCCGCGTGCAGCAGTCTTGGACGACCCGGGCAAAGGCGGGTGGTCGGGCGGGGCGGCTATGCGCACCAATGAGACAGGTCACGGCCCAGAAGGTCGGACAGCCTGTCCACGTCGGAACGGAAAAAACCCTTGAGTTCGCTGACAAACCCGTCTGGCAGCGGTTTGCGTTTCTCGGCGACGGTGTTGTGCCGCATCACGAACTCGCCGACGCCGAACCTCTCGATTCCGAACGCCTTCTTGACGGCGTTGCGCGATCGTATGAGCCATGGCGGCTGGTTTATCAAGAACGTGCCCAGCGCGCGGAACCTGTGGCGTCGGCTTTGCAGCGCCGGTTGGAAGCTGTCGCGTCCATCGTCGGGGACGCCGAGAAATTCCAGCAGGTCGCGATACACCTTGCCGGTGTCACGTTTGAAGTCGTCGAATATCACGATCCTGACCTGATCACGCGGGAAAGTGTCTAGCAGCCGTTC
The DNA here is from genome assembly GCF_044472985.1 of Roseovarius salis. NCBI lineage: Bacteria > Pseudomonadati > Pseudomonadota > Alphaproteobacteria > Rhodobacterales > Roseobacteraceae > Roseovarius > Roseovarius salis. Next base: position 7,894 of record NZ_JBISDG010000020.1, read on the forward strand.
GATCTGGCCGGAGTAAAGCGCGATATCGGCGTATTGCAGGAAGCGCGGCTCGCGACAATATCGCGGGATCTGCAGACCCTGGCGTCGGGTTGGTTGCAGCGCCCACGCCTTGACGAAATCGGGCTCGACCTCGTACCGCCTGTGGTACAGTTCCTGGTGCATCGAATAGACTTGGGAAACCGGGTTGCGCAGCATCACGATGATCCTTGCGCCCGCGTCGTAGCGATGGATGTTCCCGATAGCCTCTTTCGAGTAGAGATACCAGACCGAGCCATCGCCGATGGCGCGGTGCTGCGCGCCGGCAGGTGTGAACAGCGCGGCATAGTCCTCTTCGGACGTTGCAAGGCGTTGCCCCGGGAAATCCGTGCAGAAGAAACAGGGCTCCTTGGGTTTGCATACAAACACGTTGTCGTGTTCATCGAGATACTGGGCCATGGCGGTCGTACCGCTTTTCGGGGCGCCGACGATAAAGAAGTTGGGCTTTCTTTCCTGGGGCATCATGCACGAAATATCCTGTCGAGGAGCGCGTCGGGCAGAAACCGTGTCCTTCGGCTGAAACGCCGGGCATCCTTGCCGGCCAGGTATCGGCTTTTCGGCCTGGCGTCGGTCATGGCGCGCACGACCGCCGTTGCCACGATTCCGGGCGGGTCCTTGTGCAGTGGGCCGTGCCTGCCGTCGGCGTTCCTGTGAAAACGCTTGCCATAGATGCGCTGCGCATGATCGGGGAAGTCGCCCTCGAGCGCCTTCGCCTTGTTGTAGGATTTGTCCCAGATGGCTGTGTCCATGTTCCCCGGCTGGACCACCGAAACGGCGACCCCGGTTGGTTTCAATTCGCGCCTCAGCGCGTCGCTGAGCCCTTCAATGGCGAACTTCGATGCGCTGTAAGCCCCGAAATAAGGGAGCCCGACGAAGCCGCTGATCGAGCTTATATTGATGATCCTGCCTTTCGCCGCCCTCAGCTTGGGCAGAAACGCCTGGATCATCGCGACATGGCCGAACAGGTTGACCTCGAACTCCTGCCGGATGTCATCAAGCGGCAGGAATTCCACCGGCCCCAGAACGGCCGTGCCGGCGTTGTTCACGAGCCCGCGAATGTCCAGCCCTTCGCATCGCGAGACAAGGGCGGCTATCTGGTCGGGTCTGGTTATGTCCAGCATGACCGGGTGCAGCATGGAATTGCCCAAACCATTGAGTGCATCGGCGTCCGACTGCCCGCGGATTCCCGCGAGGACGTGAAAGCCTGCCTCGGTCAGGGCCGTGGCGCACTGCCGGCCGATCCCCTTGGACGCGCCGGACACGATGACGTAGTTGTTCCGGCCCGGTGTGGTCATGACGGCGCAGGCGCATGGGCGCTTGGCCCCTCGTCACGGAAGAACGCAGTGCCGTAACGCCGTGCGCGGTGCCGACGGAACGCGATATAGGGCTCGCTGCCCCAGTAGGTGCGCCACCAGTGCGGCGGGGTATGCACGCGGGATTCCTCGTAGATCCGCCGCAGGTCATGGGGGAAGGGGGTCAGGCCGTACTGCGCGGTGAGCTTGACACGCAGGTCCAGCTGCATCCCTTCGATCAGAAGCACGGCCCGCGGCGCCATCAGGCCGACGAGATTGTCGAAGGCTTTGGCCACGTCATCCGGGGCAAGGTGAAACAGCACGTTCTGCGCGACCACCAAAGGGGAACGGCCGAACTTCTGGCGCAAAAGGGCACCGTCGAGAAGGCTGGCCTGCGAAAAGCTGACATGCTGGCGGATCTCGGGGCGCACGACGTAGCGCCCGTCGGTGAAGTGGAACGTGTCGTCCAGGAACTCCCGCGACATGTAGATGCTGTGCAGCACCTCGTCGCGGGAATAGGTGCCGGATTGCGCGCGCGCGATCATCTCCTGATGCAGGTCCGAGGCGTGAATGTGAAAATCTAGCTCGGGCCGGTGCATGCGGAGCCATGATGCAATTGTGTAGCTTTCGGCGCCGTTCGAACAGGCAAGCAGGACGATGTCCAGCCGGCCCTCTGGTTCGATGAAATCCATGACCGGACCCGACAGCAGCGCCAATTGCGACGGGGCCCTGAGAAAACAGGTATAGGTATGATCGTCCCGCCGCGGCATTCTCCGCAATAGCCTGCGATGCCGGAGCAGCGCGTATGGCAAGAGCAGCTTGTCGTACAAGACCCTGGTTTTCAGCGTCTGCATCAGCCCGGGCGCGGGCGCGCGGCCGTGATCGGGCAGCGGTTTCGCCGTGTAGTCCTTGTAATCGGGTGTAGCGGGTAGCGCCTGCGGCTTTTCGGTCACCTTGTCGGCCGGCGCGCTACCGGCCGCATCCCGGTTCAGTTCGACGTCATCCTTCATGTTCCCTCTCCTCGGTTGGGAAACGCTCCCGCGTTGGCCGTAAAAACCGCGATGATACGCGCTCGCGGGATGCGGCGGCGCGGCACCCTTTGGTTATGCGGTGTGTGCAAGCTGCGAAACGACCCCGCGCAATGCCCGCAGCTGTGTCCCGTGGTAGAATCAGCATTTCAATTGAAACAGTTCCCTTTTGCGCGGGAGAGATTGAATGCGTTTTCAAAAGGTTATAGTCGGGCTCGCCGCCGTGGCGGCGCTCCTCGCTTTCCCACCCGCCGCGCGGGCGCAGGAGGGCGGACCGCGCGCCGTGCCGGAGGAGTTCCGTCTCTATGTCCAGACCCATTTCTCGCAGGGCTGGTCCCTGGGGCTGCTTGACCTCTTTCCGAGGATCAGCGCGCCGGGCTTTCGCGACGGCATCTACTGGCGATCGGTGGAGAAGGAACCGGGACAGTACGATCTGAGCCGCTTCGCCCCCTATTTCGAGGCGGCACGGCGGCAAGGTCTTGAGCCACTGGTGGTTTTCGCCGGCGCGCACCCCGCCTACGATGACGGCACCACGCCTTACACCGACGAAGGGCGTCGCGCCTTCGCGCGTTACGTGGCGGCCGTCGTCGCCGCGTACCCGGACGTGATCCGGCGACTGGAAATCGGCAACGAATACAACACGAACGGTTTTCTCTCCGGCCCCTTCGAGGATGATCCCGGCCGGTATTTCGGGCCGCTGGCCAAGGAGGTTGCAAAGGCGGTAAAGGCCGCGCAGCCCGACACCGAGATCATCTGCACCGGGGCCCATTCGGTCGCCACGGGTTATTTGCGCAAGGCGTTCGAAAGCGGGGCGCTGGAGCACTGTGACGCGATATCCTTCCATCCCTACCGGGATGCGCCCGAGAACGTCGATGTCGAGATTGCGCGCCTGCGCGCCCTGATGCGTGAATTCGGCGGCGAGAAGCCGCTTTACGTCACCGAATTCGGGGACTGGTTCGAAGATCCCCGCGACGCGCCGGATTTCATGCTGAAGATGGTCAGCATGATGGGCGCGGCGGGCGTTTCGGGCGCGTACTGGTACGCGCTTCTGGATGAAAAACACTGGCCCAACATGGGGCTGTTCACCAGCGACCTCGAGGAAAAGCCGGCCGCCGCCACCTTTCGGCTGCTGCAGAACGAATTGCTGCCACTGGGCCGCCCGGTGGCGCGTGGCAAACGGCGCGAGGACCATCTTTACGAATTCGGCCAAGGCGGGCGGGCCTTCGTGGCCTGGGGCGCACCGGGGGAATTGCATGTCGAGGGGCCGGCGGCGTTTTTCGACAGCAAGGGCCGGCGCATCGACCCGGTCCGGCAGCTTTCCGATACGCCGGTGGTGATCGTGGGGGAGGGGATCAAGGTGTCGATCCACCGTGACCGCCCCGTTCACAGCGCGTTCCTTGGATACGGGGCGGCGCCGTGGTCCTACTTCGCGGTTTCCCGGGATGCCGAGATATGGCCGTTCAAGGTGATGGACGGGAACTGGAATCCGTATCTGGGCCATCCCGATCTTGACCGCATGTCGGTGACGCCGGTCAAGGTTGTGACGGGCTACCCCTCGGGGCAGCCGGCACACGTGGTCGAACGGTTCACCGCGCCGCGAAGCGGGACGTATGAAATCCACGGCCGGTGGTTTCGTGAAAAACCGGACGCGGACGGGGCGGATATCCGGATAAGCCGCAATGGCGAGGTGCTGGCCACGGGCGTGGTGAGCGACGCGCCGTTCGAATGGAGGGTCAGCCGGTTGGAACTGGAGGCCGGTGACACACTCGATTTCGCTGTGGGTCCCAACCGCGATTGGGGCGGTGACTACGTGAGGCGGGAGATCACGGTGACAGGGCCGTAAACAAACCGGGACGCGCCAAGCAGGGCGCGGGCATCGGTCTCGGGTCTGATCACGGGCCGGGCGGTGCATCTTGCGGTCATTCCGTTTCGAAAAACCGCGGCTACCAGCGGTTCGAACGTGCCAGCTGGCTGAACCAGCTGGCGTTGTGGTCGCCTTCCGCCCAGAACGGGTGACGCGCGCGCACCGGATCGCGCGCCTGCAGGAACTGCAAAAGAAACCGGCTGCGATCAGGCCGTGTGTCAACGTCCAGCACCTCGACCTTGCCCGGGTCCGCGCTCATCACCGGGCCCCGCGCGCTGCGGGCGAGGCCCGAGACCTGCTGAATCGCGTCGCGGTAGATCGTGAAGGCCCGGCGGAGGGGAACCTCGAAATAGTGGCGCGGGCCGGTGTCGCGCTCGATGAACATGTAATACGGATGAATGCCCATGGTGACCTGTTCGCGCCAGTTGCGTGCCCAGATATCCGGGTGGTCATTGATCCGGGCCAGAAGCGGGGCCTGGCTGTTGAGCGTCGCCCCGGCATCGCGCAGGCGCCGGATGGCGCGTTGCGCGATCGAGTTGTCGAGCTCGCGCCAGTGATTGACATGCGCCATGACGGCGAAATTGCGCCCCTTTCGCGTGACCTTTTCGATCAGGCGCAGAAGCGCGTCGGCATCGGGGTCGGTCACGAATCGCTGTGGCCAGAAGGTCAGGCTCTTGGTGCCGACGCGGATCGACTGAACGGTGTCGAACTCGGGGGCAAGCAGCGGTTCGATATGCTCGGCCAGGTGGTGCGTGGCCATGATCATCGGGTCGCCGCCCGTGAACAGCACGTCGCTGATCTCGGGATGGGCGCGCAGGTAGCGGCGAAGCGCCTCAACCTCCTTGCTGGCGAATTTCAGTGCAGGGTCGCCGACGAACTGGGCCCACCTGAAACAGAAGGTGCAATAGGCATGGCAGGTCTGGCCGCGGGCAGGGAAATAGAGAACGGTTTCGCGATACTTGTGCTGAAAGCCCTCGACGGGCTCGCCGTCGAGGCTTGGAACATTATGTTCGCGCTGGCCGGAGGGGTGCGGATTGAGACGGGCACGTATCTGGTTCGCGGCAAGAGAGATCGCGCCGGCGGACGCACCGTTTTCGACCAACTGTTCGATCTGGCGGAAATCCTCGGGCAGGAGCATGTCGCGGGCAGGGAACACCAGCCGGAACACGGGATCGTCCGGCGCCGAGTCCCAGTCGATCAGATTGGACGTGACATGCGTGTTGACCCGGAACGGAAAGACCCTGGACACGACATTGAGAGCGTGGCGGGTTTGCTCGGGCAGGCGGTTGGCCTGGGGCAGACGGTGCAGCGCCTCGGCGCCTATGGCTTTGTAGCGATCAGCTATCGGGGTAATTTGCATGGCATGTATCCGGTGATGATCTGGAATACGCGCCCCGGACCTCGTGGGCGGTCCGCGGTGGGGTGACGCGGGAAGCCGGGCGAACGAAGGCGATCCGCCTCGGCGAACCGGGAAATGGCGCGCTTGCGCAGTCGGTTGAGGCGTGTTTCGACGCGAACATCTGCAGGTTTCCCGGGCCTGTCTGCGCAGGCCGATGCAGCCCAATAGGGCCTATAAAATAATTTAAAAACAAGGGCTTGCAATCTGGACAGGCAGAGGGTGGAGCACGTACCATTGGCTGTTGACCAACGCCACGGGCAAACGCGCCGTTGCTCGAAAGTCGTGAAAGGGTTGTGCCATGGACCGTGAAACTTTCGTCATGTTGCTGGGCAACTACCGGCCAACCGTGGCGGTGGCCCGGAGCCTGGCGTCGCTGGGATACAAGGTGATCGTGAGCCGCGATGCCGGGGGGTTGGCCGCGGTGTCGCGGTCCGTGGCCGAGGTCTGGGATGCGCCGAAGGCAGCAGGCGACCCGGGCTTCTTTGACTGCCTTGCCGATTATCTCGAACGGCGTCCCGAAATCGGGGTCGTTGTCCCGGTGGAAGAGAAATACGTGCTGGGACTGGCGCACAACCGCGCGAAACTGCCCGGGGACCGCGTCTACGCGACCCCAGCCGACGAAACGGTAAAGACCTGTCTCGACAAGGTCGCGATGCTGCGCGTTGCCGACAGGGCCGGGGTGCCGTCGGCCCCGGCCGAGGTGGTCGAAACGCCCGCGCAGATTTTCGACGCGGCGGCGCGGATCGGCTTCCCCGTCATCGTGCGGCCGCTCTCTTCCAGCCGGCCGGTCGCCGGGCGAAAGGCCTTCATCACCCGCAAGGAGGGGGAGCTGCGCGCCTCCCTTGCCGTTTGGCCGGAGGGACATGACCAGCTGATCGTGCAGCGCTTCGTTCAGGGGCCGCGCTACAACGTGGATTTCGCCGCCCGCAATGGGCGTGTCATCCGCTCGGTGGCGACGCGGATCCTGCGCACCGACGCGTTCGACGGCACGGGAATCGACGTGTGCGGAAAAACCCTGCCCATGCCCCGCGATCTGCGCGACTACGCCGCCCGGATGGCGGCCGAGCTGGATTACACGGGCGTTGGGCTGATCCAGTTCATGGTGGATCGTGACCGGGACGAGATCACTTTCGTAGAGCTCAATCCGCGTTTCAACGGGAACACCGCGGTGCCCGAGCGGGCCGGGCTGGAATTGTGCAGGCTGGCGATTGATCTGGCTGCCGACCCCGACCTTGCGCAAGACGTGTTCGAGGCGCAGGGCGGGTTGCGGCACGCCTGGTTCTACGGAGACCTCCAGGGCATTCGCAGCTCGCTTGGGCGCGGCATGATGCGCCCCGGCCAGGTGCCCGGTGCGCTCTGGCGGGCGGTCAGCGACGCGATGACGGCCGATTTCCATGTCATCTGGCAATGGAGCGATCCCCTGCCGGGTCTTAGCCAGTTTTCCAACACGTTCAGAAACGCGCTGCGCGGCAAGGCGTCCTGACGGGCGCTCGTTTCCGGCGCGCCCGCGACGGGCGGCGTTTGCGCCCAGGTTCCGGGTCCACCGGCATGATCGCGCCCGAGAATGCGGCGCAAAGGGGTAGAGGGATGACATTGCATACGACAGAAGGCAGGATATCCCCATGCGTGGTCCGACGGATGCGGGTTCACGCGATGGCCCTTTTTCGTCTTCAGGGCCGAGAATAACCGGCGGCTGAAGTGCGAGAACTACTGATCGAAGAAAGCGCATGTTTTTCCAGAAACAGATATCGGCCTGCACGCACTGGGTACGCGCCGCCCGGCCACAAAAGCTGCGTCTTGTCGTGGTGATCGCAACCGCAGCGTTCTGGCTGATGGTGGTTGCGGTCGTGCTGACACGGTGCTCCGACGAGGCCATCAGCATGCCCCTTCACGGGTCAGCATCACCTTGACGGTTTTCAGTATGATCGACAGATCGCGCCGGAACGGCCGGTTCCGGATATAGTCGACGTCCAAGGCGACCCGCTCTTCGTAGCTTACGCCGCTGCGGCCACTGACCTGCCACAGGCCGGTGATGCCCGGCTTGACCGACAGATAGTCCTGCAAGTTATCCCCGTAGTGGTGTGCTTCGTCGGTGACGATCGGACGGGGGCCGACAATCGCCATGTCGCCTTTGAGGACATTCAGGAATTGTGGCAACTCGTCGAAACTGGTTTTTCGCAGGAACAGCCCCAGGCAGGAAACGCGCGGGTCGTTTTCGAGCTTGTGCTGCGTTTCCCATTCGTGCCGTGCTGCCGGGTCGCTCTCGAGCAGCCGGGCAAGCCGCGCGTCGGCGTCTTTGGCCATCGTCCTGAACTTGAGGCATTTGAACGGAACACCGTTCCTGCCGATCCGTGTGTGACGGAACAGGATGGGTCTGCCTTCCCTGACGAGCAGGAGGATCGTGATGGTGAGCAGGAACGGCGCGAAGAATGTCAGCGCCAGCAGCGCGAACACCCTGTCGAAGCATGCCCTGGCATGGTCTTTCCAGCAAGTGGTGCGATGTGCGTCCGTTACGTATCGAATGGCGACGGATTTGCCATCGGGTCCCCCACCCGTATGTTCAATCGGATCAATTGTATCTTGAAGCCGCATAAAGTCCTACCTGCCCCGGCAGACATGGCCGAAGGTACGGGTGACCCCGATATCGCGCGTCGGGACCGCTTTTCGCGCCGCACCCCTTGCCGGCAATGACTGCCAGAGCCCCCCCTGTATTGCCGAAATGAAAATGATCTGCAGGTCCCGGCCGCGTCGCCGCAATGGGATCCGCAGGTCCGGCAGGAACACCCGCCCCGAAAGACTTGGACCCGGACAGATCCGACTTGGCGAAGTTCCGCGTGACGGGGCAAACCGTCCCCGTCGAGCGTCCGGCGGCGCGTCCGTTGTTGCCGGCCGACAGGCGCGCCGGGCTCGCGTCCCGCGGGGCCGCTGCTGCGGCGGTGCTGGATATCGCGATGCCAACACGATCCATGTCTTGCTCCGCTTTGATCGGGACGCAGGTCTTCGCCCGCCGCCCAAAAAGTTCGCCGGGGAAAACTCGGAATCCCGGATGAAAGCATCCAGGATCGTTCAGTGCCCCCGGAATCAATTCATTACGAATGCGCTCTGACGGCATTGACCGCCATCAATGACGCTCGCGCCGAATTGATGGACTGCTGGCGTGGAACGAATTCTTGCAGCGGTTCGAGATGGGTGGAATTCAGAGTTTCCGGTCTAGGGTGACGGTGTGGTTGTGTGTGCCTTGCTTGATGCTGGCCACGGCGCCGGCGCACGGGCAGGCAGAGTCGATCCCCGATACTTATGTCATCAATATCGGCGACGAGGTCGAGCTGGACATCCTCGACGATAACGAACCGCCGCAGCGCTTTACCGTTGGCAGGGATGGTGCCGTGCAGCTGCCCTATATCGGCGGTGTCGAGGTCGCAGCCCACCCCGTCGGCAAGGCGCGGGAGGTCATTCGGCAGACCTATGTCGAGCGTGAAATATTCGTGAATCCGACGGTGGATCTGTCGGTCGCCGGCTTCCGGCCGATCTCGGTGCTTGGCGATGTGCGCAATCCGGGCAATTTCGACTTTCAGCCGTTCATGACCGCCGAACAGGCGGTCGGGCTGGCCGGGGGGCCCGCGATATCGGCCAACAACGAGGAGGCCCGGGTGCTGGAACGGCGCAACCTCGAGGGGGAGCTGAGCAGCCTGGAATACGATCTGGCGGCCTCGGCCGCGCGATACGCCCGGGTCAAGGCACAGCTGGACGGTGACGCAACGGTTGAATGGGCTGATTTGCCTGTCGATCTGCGGCAGGTTGTGAACCGCGATCTCTTCGACGAGCAGAAGGTCACAGAAGACCAGATCATCGCCCTGGAAGCCGGCGATTCGGATACCCGCCGCGAATTGCTGCAGGACGCGGTGTCCGAAGCCGAGAAACGCGTCTCCCTGCTGGGTGAGCGCGAGACCGTGCAGACGGACATCCTGGAAACCGCGCGCAAGGAATTCGAGCGTGCCAAGGAGATGGTGGAACGCGGCCTGGTGCCGCGCTCCGGGCAGACCGAGGCCAGGCGCGCGGTGGGGCTGGCCGAGGACAACCTTCTGCGCCTGCGCGAGGAACGCTCCGGCGTGCTGGTGCAGCTTGCCAATCTGCGCAGCGACCTTTCGCAGTTCGACGCGAATCGGACGTCCGCCCTGCTGACCGAAAGGCAGCGTTACTGGAACGAGATCAACAAGCTGACCGGCAACCGTGCCTCGATAAAGGAGAGAATTCAGCTCCTCAGCCAATGGATGAACGCCGCGGCGGGGCTGCAGACCGAGTTGCTCGTTGAATACAAGGTGCGCCGCCGCAGTGAGAACGGCGTCGATACCGTCAAGTTGCAACCGTATGACGAGTTGCTGCCCGGCGATCTTCTGGTGATCGCGGTCATGCCGCTCGATGACACGGCCGCCCCGGCCAAGGGTGCCGCAGGGGAGAATGCCATCACCACCGACCCCGCGAAAGCGCCCGCCGCAAAGGATCAGGGATGAACCGTCCGAACGAGGATACATGGCCGCACGACAGTCACCTTGTGCCGCCCCAGCCCCCCGAGCGCCGCGACGGCGGTGGCGGGCCCGACATCGACCTGATGTACATTTTCAAGCTGTTGCGGGGCAACCTGAGGCTGATCGTGCTGGTGACGCTGCTCAGCATGGGCGCGATGTTCGCGTATCTGCAGTTCGTGCCCCCGGTCTATACCGCGCGGTCACAGGTCATCCTCGATACCCGCGAGGAGCGGGTCACGCCGGCCACGGCGGTGGTGTCCAACCTCGATGTCAGCAACTCGGTGATCGCGGGCGAGGTCGTGACGATCCAGTCGAATGTCCTGATCGGTGAGGTGGTCGATCAGCTCGGCTTGCTCGAGACGCCGGAATTCGATCCGCGGGTGGCCCGGCCCGAACCCCTTTTGGACCGGTTGAAGCGCATTGCGCGCGGTGATGATCCGCCGCACGTGGTTGCGTCCCGGCTGTCCGAATCGACCCTGCGCTCGATGGTGATCGACAGGGTTCGCAACAATCTGGAAGTCACGCAGCTCGGTATTTCCTACGCGATAGGAATCCAGTTCAGGAACCAGAACCCCGAGCTGGCGGCGATGGTCGCGAATGCCTTTGCCGACCGCTACATCGCGGCGCAGCTTGAAAGCAAGCTGTCGGCGACGATGCGTGCCAATGAATGGCTGGCCGACCGGCTCGACGAGATGAGCGCGCAGGTCGAGACCGCCGATGAGGCGGTGGTCGAATTCAAGTCAGAGATGATCGACGTCGCAAAAGGCAACGAGGACAGCATCAACCAGCTGCTGGCCGAACTGCACACGCGGCTCGTGGCCAGTTCGACCGATCGTGCGGACGCGGAAGTCCGCCTGGGCCAGGTCGAATCCCTGCTGGAGAGCGGCGGGCTGCGGGCCGTGGCCGACGTGGTCACCTCGCCGCTGCTGGAGGAGTTGCAGCGCCGCCGGGCCCAGCTGGCCTCGAACCGGGCGGAACTGGTGAGCACGCTGGGGCGCAAGCACCCGGAAATGGTATCCATTCTCGCGCAGATCAGAGACATCGACCGCAGCATAGACGCGGAGTTGCAGCGCCGGGTGGAGGCGATGCGCAGCGAGGTGACCGTGACACGCAACCGCGAAAGCGCGTTGCAGGAACAGATCGAGGTGGTGACGGACCGGGCCGATGCGCTGTCCAAGGCGTCGGTGCGGCTTGACCAGTTGCAGCGCACTGCAGAGGCCACGCGCGTCGTCTACGAGAGTTTCCTCTCGCGCTACAAGGAGACCAGTGCGCAGGCCGATTTCCAGACCTCCGAGGCGCGTGTCATCGGCCGCGCCGCCGTGCCCGTCGTGCCCTCCAGTCCGCGCAAGACGTTGATGCTGCTTGCCGCCATGGCCTTCGGGCTGTGCGCTGCCATCGCCTTCGTGTTCCTGCGCAACATGATCCGCGTTCCGGTCTCGACCGAGGCGGAACTGCGGGCGCTGACCAATCGGCCCAACCTGGGCCTTTTGCCTTACGTGCCGCATGTCGGGAGAGGTCTGCACTGGTTGAAGCGCGAGATCGCCGGAGAGACGCGGTCGACGTTCATGGAGCGGATCAAATCGATCCGTACCATTCTGTTCGACGCCTCCAACGGCAATACCCCGCGGATCGTGATGGTGACCTCGGCCGTGCCCAACGAGGGCAAGACGACGCTGAGCGTTGCGTTGGCGAACGTGCTGGCCAGGAACAAGTCCTCGGTTCTTCTGCTGGACGCCGATCTGCGCCATCCCGAACTGCGGGAGCTCCTGAACCTGCCGCAAGAGGGCGGCTGCCTCGTTGACTATTTCGAAGGCAACGGGAGCATCAAGAACCTGACCCAGAGATCGGAAAGCTTTGGGATCGACGTGGTTTCGCCGGCGCGGGCCTGTGACAAGGCGGCCGACCTGCTGGCCGATGCCCGGTTTGCCAACCTTCTGGCGCGGCTGGCGAACCGCTACCGCACGATTGTCGTGAACGCCCCGCCGGTGCTGTATCTCTCGGATGCGGTTCTGATGGGAAAACAGGCGGATGCGGTTCTGTTCACGGTCCAGTGCGGACGTACCTCGGCCAAGCAGGTGCGCAATTCCGTCAAGCGGCTGGAGACCGCCGGGGTGAAGGTCAAGGGGACCGTTCTGACCAAGGTGCGCCGGGTCGACACCGTCGCCCACGAGGCGGAAATGTATGCTTATGGCTACTAGGAAGGGCGCGTGCATGCGGGTTGCCATCGTGCATTACTGGCTGGTGGCCATGCGCGGCGGCGAAAAGGTCGTCGAAGAGCTGTTGCGGCTGTATCCCGATGCGGATCTTTTCACGCATGTCGCCGATCCCGCAAACCTCTCGCCGTTCCTGGCCGGCCGGGATATCCGGGAGACGTTCATCGCGCGCCTGCCCGGGGCGCGGCGGCACTATCAGAAATACCTTGGCTTCATGCCGCGCGCGCTGGAGGAGCTGGACCTGTCCGGCTACGATCTGGTGATCTCGTCCGAAAGCGGGCCGGCCAAGGGCGTGATCGTGCCGCCCCATGCACGGCATATCTGTTACGTGCATTCACCCATGCGGTATATCTGGGATCATTATCACGGCTACTCGGACCAGCTGGGCCGGATCGGCCGGTGGTATTTCTCGCGCCTCGCCCACGACCTGCGGATCTGGGACGTGACGGCGGCGGCGCGCGTGGACCGGTTTCTGGCCAATTCCAGCTTTGTCGCTCAGAGGTTGCAACGTTACTACAACCGCACGTCCGACATCGTGCACCCGCCCGTGGACCTCGATACCTTTCGCCTGCCCGCGGAAGAGCGCGCGCGCGAGCACTACCTTTTCGTTTCCCAGCTCGTCCCCTACAAGCGCGCCGATCTCGTGATCGAGGCGTTCCGCGGACTGGACTGCAAGCTGAAAATCGTGGGCGACGGCGACCAACGCGGCCGCCTCTTGCAAGACCTGCCGCCGAACGTCGAGCTACTGGGCCGCGTGCCGGAGGGGCAGCTTCTGGACCTCTACCAGCGTGCCAAGGCGCTTGTCTTTCCCGCGGAAGAGGATTTCGGCATCGTTCCCGTCGAGGCGATGGCCTGTGGAACGCCCGTGCTGGCCTATGGCCGCGGCGGAGCATGCGACAGCGTCGTTGACGGCAAGACCGGACTTTTCTTTGACCGGCAGAGCGCGGCGGATATCCGGGAGGCGGTCCGCGCGTTCGAGCGGCGCGCATCCGAGTTCAACGCCGCGGCGATACACGCGCATGCGCAACGGTTCGCGGCCGGGCGGTTCAGACAGGAGTTCGCCGCCATCGCCGAAGAGGTGATGCACGGCAACGCCCCGGCTCCCCCGATGCGCATGCATGCACTGAACTGAAACGGGAGAGGCCCGCGACGGCAGTCGGGCGTATCGAAGGGAGGGCCGGCGGGCAGGACAATGACGGTTTATCCGGTATCCGCGGTTTTCATGCTGCTGTGGCTGTGGGTCACGCTGAAGGACCCCGACAAGGGTTTGACCGTCGCCTTGGCTGCGTTTCCCTTTGGTATGCTGGCCGCCGTCAATGCCGGTGGATTGTCGATCCTCATGGCGCACGCGCTGGCGGCGATGACGCTGGCGGTCTTTGCGCTGCGCCGCGTGAGCGGCCGTCTGGCGCCGATGCGGATGCCGCCGGCGGGCATCTACCTGTGGTTTTTCGGGCTCTATGCCCTGTTCTCCGCGATTATCCTCGTGCGGCTTTTCTCCGGCACCTTCCTTGTGTTTCCCATGTCGTTCGACCTGAAGGGGGTGGCGGTCAGCACCGCCTTCTACTCGACGATGAAGCCGCTGGCCGTATCGAACTCGAACCTATCCCAGGCCGGGTACATACTGTTGTCCTGTATCTTCTTCCTGGTGGTGGCCGACGTGCTCAGCCGGCGCGGACCGGCCATTGTCGAGGCCGGGCTCGTCTGGGCGGCGGGATTGAATGTCGTGCTCGGTTTCGTGGACATGCTGGGCGCCGACGATCTGCTTTCCGTGATCCGCACGGCGCATTACAGCCTGAACAACCACCATGTCTTTTTCGGTTTTCCGCGCGTGATCGGCGGTTTCGCCGAGGCGTCGGAATTCGGCGCTTTCTCGGCGACGATGTTCGCCTATTTCGGGCTTTCGTTCCTGATCGGACGCAAACGACTGCACGGGCAACTCGCGCTCGGCAACCTTGCCTGCGCGGCGCTGTCGTTTTCCAGCACCGGCTACGCCTCGGTCTTTGCGGCGGTGATTGTGATCCTTCTGTCAAGCCGGCGGTTTCTTGGCCGCGGCATATCCTGGGCGTTCGGGCACGGGGTGATCTTTGTTCCTGCCATCGTCGGTATCGGGCTCAGCGTGGCGCTGATCACGACGCCGCTGCTGGATCTGGTGGGCGATGTGACGGAATTCCTGTTCGTCGAAAAGGCGATGTCGAGCTCGGGGCTGGAACGGATGGCATGGGCGCGTTCGGCGTTGAACGCAGTCTTCCAGACATGGGGGCTGGGCGCGGGGGTCGGATCGCTTCGGGCCAACGGGTTGATCGCGGTGTTGCTGGGAAGCGTCGGTATTCCCGGTACGGTGGCTTTCATCGCGTTCGTATGGACTGCATTCCGCCCGATCGGTTCTGTCGATGATGCGAACGCTATGCGCTACTTTCATGCCGCGCGCGCCGCTGCGTTGACACTTCTATCCGCCAAGCTGGTTTCGGGGACGACGCCGGACCCCACGCTTGTGCTGATGGCGGTTGCCGCCGTGGCCACGCATGCGCGCCTGCGGAGCGTCTCGTCAACACGTGCGGCGGCGGCCCCGGATGCGTTGATTTACAAAGGATAACAGGCCGTAACCCCATACGCCGCGCCCGATGCCGCCGCGTGATCAGAAACGGATCAGATCATTGATGCGATTATTGCGATCCACAAACCCGCACAGGCGAGGATCACACCAGAGCGAAGCACATTGCCGGGACAACGGGCCACCCGGTCCCGGCAAGTTCGGCCAGCGTCGAAATTCCTTGAAGGTAATGCCATGATGATGCTCGATTATCTGCCCGGGTTTCTGATAATGAATCGCGGCGATTTCGTCAACGATCCGCGATGCGCGCTCTTCGGCCGTGGCTGCATCGAACCCGTCCCGAACACGCGCGCCCTGCGAGATGCGATGTCACCATGCGCCGCGTCGATTCCGGGGAGATCCGGCACATGACCCGGCAAGCCGCCGCCGGCCAGCAGGGTGAGAGCCCGGTCGCTGTCAGCATAGTCGTCGGCCAGGATCACCTTCGCTGGCGGTCGCTGGAGCATCTTCTCGATGGGCTGACCGGCCCGCTGACCCTGTCAGAGCTGCTGGTGTCACGATCGCGGCCGGACCGGGGGGCCATGAGCGGGCTGCTTGCAGCGGAGCGGGCGATGTTTGCGCCTGCCCGCGCCGGAAAGGTGCCGAACGGGTTGAGGAAAATGCCGAAATCCGCCGACGGCATCGCCGCCTGCGACGTCATCATCGACTTTCGCCCGGGCCCCGTGCCGGGCGATCTGGCGGCACGGGCCCGGCACGGGGTCTGGCAGTTTTCCTGCCACGATACCGGCACCGTGGCGGCTGCGGTCATGCGCGGTGATAGCGCGCTTGGCTGCCGGATCCTGTGCCGGACGGCCCGCTCGCCCGTTCCGGGGATCCTGTCTCGGTGCGTGGTGGGCACCAAGCTGGCGGTGGTCCCGACCCAGGCCTTTGCCAGCGAGAAATCCGCACAGTTGATGCTGCGCGAATTGCGGCGGCTGGCCCTTTGCGGGGCACTGCCGGAACAGGAACCGGCCTGCAATGCGGCCACCGGGGACCGCGACGTGGCCGGACGCGCGATATTGGCCGGATATCTGCGCCGGGTCGCCGGGCGTGTTGCGGCAAAGGCGGTATCGCGCGTTCATCCCACCCGAGTGCCGGATCATCCTTTCGAATTGCGCATCGGCAGGGGCGATTACCTTGACGTCGATCCGGGGCGGGCAACGCCGGTCCCGCAGTCGCCCGACATGTTCTGTGCCGATCCTTTCCTGATCGAACACCGCGAGCAGGTGTATTGCTTTTACGAGGAATATCCTTTCGGCACGGGCCGCGGGCATATCGCGGTGGGGCGTATCGCGGCCGGCGGCTTGGAACGGATCGGCCCGGCGCTGGTGGCCGGGCATCACTTGTCGTTTCCCTACGTGTTCGAAGACGGGGGCGAGGTATTCATGGTGCCCGAGACGTTGCAGGCCGGTCGGATCGAGGTCTGGCGGTCCGTCGGCTTCCCGACCAAGTGGGATTTGCATGCCACCGCGCTTGCGGGCGTGCCGCTGGCCGATCCGGTTCTGGTCCGTCACGGCGGGAAATGGTGGCTCTTTGCCAATAGCAGCCATGACGGTTTCGGCGATTTCAGCAGCGAGCTTTGCCTTTTTCGTACCGACGGGCCCGGCTTGGGGCGGATCGAGGCGCACCCGTTGAACCCGGTTGCGATCGGCTCGGATGTGGCGCGCGGCGGCGGGCGCGTGTTCGAACGTGGCGGGCGGCTGTATCGCTACTCGCAGGACAACAGCGGGGGCATTTACGGCTATGGTCTGAACCTGATGGAAATCACCGAGTTGTCCGATACTGGCTATGCCGAGCGGCGCGTCGCGCATTTCACCCCAGGGGGAATCGCGGGGGCGATCGGGTGCCATCATGCCGATGCGGCGGCGGGGTGTTTCGTGGTCGATGTCAGACGGCAGTAGACATGCCCGGCAAGCGCTGGCGTCCCGCGTTCGTGATGCCGGCAATGGAAGCACGCGTTTGCGATACGACCGTCGCATGGCGGGCGGGGTCGATTCCCGTGCCGAGCGCCTCTTCCAGCAGGACGGCGACCTTGTCATGCGTGTGCTCCGCGGCCGGTAGGAAGAACCGTTCCAGCCCGACGGAATGAAGAAAGCTCTCCAGCTTTCGGTCCCAGCCCAACCCGACAACGGGGCGCTTGAAGGCATAAGCCAGAATGCAGGCATGTAACCGGTGCGCAACGACCGCGTCGAGCCGTGCCACGATGGCGGCCAGCCCGGCCGGCGTGTCGGGTGGCGTCTCCGCGCGGATTTCGCCGCGGAACATGGCCGCTGCGATGTCAGGGTGGGCCCGGACGGCGTCGAGCGCGGCGCGGTCCTCGGCGGCCCCGTTGCAGAACAGCGCAACGCGGTGCCCGCGCGCGGCAAGGCCCAAGGCGGTGACGGCGAAGCTGTCGCTGCGGCGAATGGCATTCTTCCGGCCCTCGGCGTGATAGGACAGGATGGCAGGATCGGTGACGCAAAGCCCTATCCAGCCGGTTCCTTGGTGCGTTGGATGGTAGACGTCCGCCGCGATCAGGGCCGGGTCCCGTGTCAGGCGCGGCGCCGGGCCGGTATCGCCCATCTGTTCCGTCCACGCGCGGATCGAGGCGTCATCGCGCAGCCCCACGGCTTGCAGGTCGCAATCCAGCAGCGTGCGGAAAAGCCTGGCGCCACGCGGGGTCCAGTTGCGTGCCACGCCGGCGCCGTGAACGACCGTCGGGCAGGCCAGTTCCCGCAGTATCCGCGCGATACGGTCGATCTTGAGGCAGAAATTCAGATCGGCATCGGAAAAGATCTGCCCGCCGCCGATCACGGCGAGGTCGGCCCCTTTCGCCGTGTCTCGCCAGAGTGGCTCGAAGCCGTCGAGCATCCGGCCCAGCCGGTGGACGACCAGCGCCTGCGCAGCCGGACGTGGCAGCAGGCGCAGCACCGCCAGCGCAGCCGCGCGGTTGCGCACCGTGACGGCGCCGAAGCCGGTGCGGCCCGAAATGTCGACGTGATGCACGTCGACACCGGGGCTTGCGGTCTTGAGCCCGGCACGCAGGCAATCGGCGATCACGCCGTCGCCGGTATTTGGACTGTAGGGCAGCCCGAAGATGACGATCTTGCGCACGCACCCTCCCGTTCGACGTGTCGGCCCGGGAACGCGTGTTCGGCGGCCGGTCCCGACCGACACGATAGCGGAGATTCCGGCAGGTAATCCATGACGGTCGACAACGCCGCTCTGGTGACGCTGCTAGAATACGCCGGCAAAGACCGTGGAACGAGACGGGAATGGCTCTGTCGCACGTCGTCATCATCAACGATTCGAGCCGGGCGCGGGGCGGTGCGACAGGGCTTGCGGTGCTCGGCGCGCTCGGGCTGCGCGAGCGGGGGCTACAGGTCACTTTCGTTTGCGGCGATGGGGGGGATGTTCCCGAACTGGAGGCGCAAGGCGTCGAGGTCATTGCAGCAGGGTCGGGCCGGTTGTTGCAGCGAAGCCGGGGGCACGCCATGCGCCGCGGCATCTACGACCCCGAGATGCGCGGTTTCGTGGAAGATGCGGTCAGGCGTACCGACGGTCCCGGAACGGTCTATCACCTGCACGGCTGGGCGCAGATCCTGTCGCCCTCGGTGTTCGATGCCCTGGCGCCGGTCGCCGGCAAGACAGTCGTCCACGCGCATGACATGTTTCTTGCATGCCCCAACGGCGTCTACATGGATTACCGGCGCAACGAAACTTGCCCGCGCGTACCGCTTTCAGCAGCCTGCCTGCTGACGAATTGCGACAAGCGGAGCTATGGCCACAAGCTGTGGCGGTCGTTGCGCCAGCGCGCGCTATTCCGGGCTTTCGGTGGCGGTCGCGGATGGGGGCGGATACTGGCGATCCATCCCGGCATGGTGCCCCGCCTGGCACGCGCCGGTTACACGTCGCCGCCCCTGAGCGTGCTGCGCAATCCGGCGACGCCCTTTAGTGATGAACGGGTGCAGGCAGAACGCAATCGGAGTCTCGTCTATGTGGGGCGCCTGGAGGCGGACAAGGGGGTGACCGATCTGGCCCGCGCCGCCAGCCGGGTTGGGGCCGAGCTGGTCTTTGTCGGTGACGGCGTGTTGCGTGATCGGCTTGAGGCAGAGTTCCCCGGCATTCGGATCACGGGCTGGCTGTCGCGGGCGGAAATCGGTCAATGGGTTTCGCAGGCCAGATCATTGGTGATGCCCTCGCATCATCCCGAGCCCTTCGCGCTGGTTCTGGCCGAGGCGGCGGCCAGCGGGTTGCCCGTGGCGGTTGCGAAAACGGCGCTGATGGCAGAGGAAATCGTCGCGGCCGGGCTCGGGGTCGCGTTCGACGTGTTCGACACGGGCGATTTCGATGCCGCGTTGCGACGGCTTGTCGACATGAACGAGACGGATGCCGAAGCGATGAGCCGGCGGGGCTGGTCGGGAGAGATCAGGCTGGCGCTGACGAGATCGGAATGGCTCGACCAGCTGGTCGAGAGCTATGACACGGTGCTTTCGCAAGACTGATGTTGAGCCTGGCCGGCAGGGTCAGGGTATCGGCCAGCGCAAGACCCGTTTGGAAAGCGCAAGGGCCACGCCCCCGCACCACAACAGGAACAGCCCCGACAGCGTCAGAAAGAAGCCGTCGGCCGGATCCGGACCCGCCCGCAGCGGTTGGGTCATCCAAACGAATGCAGCGCAGAGCGCGGTGAGCGTGATGGCCGGCACGAATGTCAGCATCATTTCGCGCGCGGTCAGCGCGAGGACGCGTTGCGTGACGACGATCGAGATCGCGGCCATGACCAATGCCGCCATCAGATGGGCGGTCGCGGCATGTTCCGCCCCGTAGCGGCCGTAGAACAGCAATGCCAAGCCGACCAGTGCAAAACCGAAAAGCCGTATTTTGACCAGCAACTTCTGCTGGTCAAAATTCGTCAGGGTCGGTTCGAGTTGCGTCGAGATCAGCCGCATGGCGCGTCCAACGCTCATGATCGAGATGACGACCGCGGCAGGAAGCCATGTCTCGTCAAGAACGACGGCCACCAGTTCCTCCGACAGGAGGGCGACACAAATCAGGAGCGGCCAGCCGGCAGCCGTCCCGAAGGCGACGTTCACACGCCAGTAGAGGCCGATCTGCCGCCGGTGTCCGACCTTTTCGAGCCGTGAGAACCGCGACCACGACAGCATCGTCAACGGTTGCTGCACAAGATCGGAGGCGGTTTGGGAAATCCGCGCCCCGCCACGATAGGCGCCGACAACCGAGGGGCTGAGGAACGCCCCGAGGATCAGATCGCCCCCGTAATTCACGAGCATCGCGGAACCGGACGTGACCCAGAGCGAAAGCGCCGTGTGCGCCCCCCGGCGCAGAACGTCGATATCCAGCCCGGGGCGGGGCATGCGCCGGACGACGGAGGAGGACAGGATCAGCTTGAGACCGTTGGCGGCATAGCGCGCCAGCACCAGCGACAACGGGCCGATACCCCCCAGCAATCCAGCGATCAGCGCCGCGGTTGCGCTCACCTCGGCCACGCCGGTAATGACATTGGCCGTTCGCATGCGCGCCTCGCGCAGCAGGTGCGCTTCGTTCCACGCATTGACCGCTTCGATCAGCGGGACAGCCGCGAGCGCGAGGAACATGTGCGAGGTCAGCGCCTGTCGGTCGCCGATCAGGATGCCAACGCACAGCATAAGGCCGGCCGCCACCAGCGCGACGGCCAACATGATGCCGAAGATCGTGTCACGGTCCTCGTCCGGTGTCCGGCTGCGCAGGAAGATATGGTAGAACCCGGTGAAAATGAAAGCATGGAAGATCGACGCAACCGCCCACGCCAACGCGTAGGAGCCGAACTCCGCCAGTCCCAGATACCGCGACGCGATCATGATCTGCGCCAGCGCGAACACCTGTACAACCAGCCGGGACGCCATCCCGATGACGAACGGAGAGGTCAGGGACGCCGGTAACACCTAGTGCTCCGCGGAAATGAATTTCCGGATCGCGCCGTGCCGTGCGTGCCGGAAGCCGGTTTCTGGATTGACCCGCGATTCTTGTTGCCAGCGTTGTAAACCGCTTTCATCATAAAGACGTTTTGATCTTTCTATAAGATGGTCCAAATTGGGACACGATATCATTTCCATAAGAGAATTGTCCGCTGATCTGGTCAAGGTCTGGGATGATCTTCAGGATGGGCAATGCAACCTTTCAAGCCCGTTCTTCGGCAGTGCATTCGCGCGCGCTGTCGGGCGCCGGCGCGATGATCTCCGCGTGGCGGTGCTGCGGGGTGATGATGGTGTTTGCGGGTTCCTGCCGTTCCATATCAAAACGGGCGGGTGTGCAGCCCCGGTCGGTGGGCAGATCTGTGATTACCAGGGAATCATCGGCACGGCCCCTGATGCCGGACGGCGCGGGGAAAGGTTGCTGCGCGGCTGCGGGTTGAGCGCGTACGATTTCAACCACGGTCTGGCCGGCGACCCGCTGATGTCGGCAAATGCCTTTGCGTTTTCTGTGTCCCGTCGCGCGGATCTGCGCGACGGCCTCGAAAGCTGGACGCGGGATGTTTCGGCCAACAGCAAACAGCTTGCGACCGTGCGGCGCAAGATGCGCAAGATCGAGCGCGAGATCGGCCCCTTGCGGCTGGAGCGACACGACGCCAGCGATTCCGCCTGGAGCCTTTTCAGACGATGGAAGGACGATTCGCTGCGCCAGCAGGGGGCGCCAGGGTTCCTTGAACCGGAATGGGTAAACGCGCTGATCCATGATTTGCGCGACCAGGATGAGCCGCGGTTCGGGGGAATGTTCTCGACGCTTTATGCCGGGGACCGGATGATCGCGGCGCATTTCGGGCTGCGTTCGCATCGTGCATGGCATTGGTGGTTCCCTTCCTATGATCCCGCGCTTGGCAACATGTCGCCGGGGATGGTTCTGCTGCTCCTTTGCATCGAGGAAGCGGCGAATATGGGACTTGAAGAAATTGATTTCGGACGCGGTGAACAACGCTACAAGCAACAGTTCGGCAACCGGTCCCGAGAGCTTTGCGAAGGGTCGCTGGAACGGCCGGCCACGCCCTGCGGCGCAATCCGGGCATGTCGCAAATCCATGCAGCGATTGGCCAACCGGACCCTGCCGGGACATGCCGGCGACATCTTCCGGCGCGGGTGCACCAAGGTCCTGCGCGCGGGGTTGCTGTGACGTTCATGGCGATGTGGCCGCGCGAAGGCGCCGGCGCCCGATCTCGCAGCCATCATAGGCCAGCTTGCCGAGACCGGCCAAAGTGAACGGATATATGCGCAGCGCGGCGATTTCGGTGGCCCGGTCTGTCCACCCCTTGGTCCAGTCGGCCTCTTTCCCGCAGAATTCGAAGGCGTCGTAGCCTTTTTCGGCGCTGTGGCGCACAAGTTCCAGGCGCAGCGCCTCGCCCGGCGAAAACTCGGCGAACGCGTCGTCATAGCCAAGTTTTATCGACCAGAAGCGGTTTTGCCAGACCACGGCGTATTCCACCGCTGCATCGGCGCCGCCGATGGTCAGGAAACACAACCGCAATTGTCCCTTCGCAGCCATGCGGCGGCCAAAGTCGCGAAAGAACACGGCCTGTCTTTCATCGTGCATCAGCGCCGATCCGGCACGACCTTTCCAGCTTCTGGCCTCGATCGCGATGGCGCGGTCGAACTGTCGGTCAAGGTCGACCTCCGACGGTGCGGCGATTTCCACCGCGATCGGGCCGAATCGTTCCGCCTTGCGCCATTTCCGGCGGAACCGTTGGCGCCGTTTGGCGCCGAAGTGGCGCAGCGGGTCCTGCCAGGAGTCGTCCAGTGGCAGACAGGGCGCGGCGCGCTGGGGCAGCGCCCGCGCCACGGTCATCCCGCGCTGGCCCTGCACCCGCCGCAGTTTCGCTGCAAAGTCCAGCCCGTTGGGATAATGGCCAAGTTCGACGGCCACGCCAAGGCGGGTCAGCCCTCGGGCCAGTTCTTCCAGCGCGTCCGAGTCCCGCCAGAGCAGTTCGACGGATTCCCCGATGTCGATCGACCCGAGAAGGCGAAGACCGCCCGCCCGCGCGCGCCCCAGCAGCGCCAGCCCGCGCGGGTCCGCCAGCCCCCCGGGCAGAAGCGCGAGCGTGTGCTGGCCCTGTCCATATGTTTCCGCCGCGGCGCTGAGCCAGTCATGTGTCTGCATGAGGCTGCGCTGGGGCAGGGCGCCGGAAGTCCATGCACTTGCCGGTATCGTGCCGAACTCGACGAGATCCGGAGCCCTCCTCAGCGACATGGGCACTCCCGGGGGGGCTTGCGTGTCGTCATTGTCGCGTGTTCCGCGCCATCAAGACATTCCCGCCGCGTCCGGATGAAGGGGCGGATGCGGGCGACCGGCCGGTGCAGGCTCTTACCCCCGGCCGAGAGGTCACGCGCCGCCCGGCGATTGCAACCGGCATGGGCGCCCAAGGGCACTTTCGACGAGGGCGCCATCAGGTCCGGTCGACAAGCTTGTTGCGTACCAACTGCCCAAAGGCCCGAAGCTTGGCCTGTTTGTCGGCCTTGTCGCCGTCCTGGAGCAGGCGTTTGATGCGGCACTGGTCAATGTTGAAATAATTCGCGATCTCCTTGCTGCTCAGTCCGAGACATGACCAGCTCTTGACCACGCGCGCGGGGTCCGGCCCCAGCGGATCGCCGATTTCGCGCTGCTCCCCGCATGGGGCGTTGATTGATCCCGGAACGGCGTTCCACGGGATGCTCTCCGGAGCAAACCATGCCTCGGGGTCCGCATGTCCCGAAAGCTTGTCTCCTGACTTCTTCATCTTGCGTGGATCTCCAACAGCGATTCCTCACGACACGCTACCAACGCGCCCGCCCGGCGCATTGTCGGGCATCAATGCCAACGGTATCCTGCAGTACGTCGCGCAGACGGCCGGGCGGTTCGCGTCGAACGGGACGCGTCGGGCTGGATGGGCTGCCCTGCCGGGGCGGGAATCGTTGACGGGCGTCATCGCGGGAACGTGCCGATCCTGATCCAATCCGCGACGGGAGCACCTGAGCCGACCGCATGTCCCTGAACGCGGCAGCTACTCGGCGTGGGAGCTGCCGGAACAATTCCTTTTGATAACCGGAGGGAATGGAATATTCCTAGGATGGGACGGCCTGACCAGCAGAGCCTTTGGTGGGGTTTGGGGAGAATGAGACCGGAAAGGGATACCCGCGAGGAGGTCGCGGAGCTGCGCCGGCGGGAGGCGCTGTACCTTGCAAGCCTGGAAGCGCTGGAAGAGGGCGCCTGTCTCTTCGAGAGGTTGCCGACCCGTCCCGACGGCCTGCGTGACTACGGATACATATGGATGAATTCGGCCATGCAGCGCATGTTCGGTATCGCCGATCTGAGCGGGCAGTCCATACGCGACAATTTTCCCGATGAAAGCGAGGCATGGTACGACGACTACGACGGTGTCCTCGACACCGGCGAACCGGTCAGGATCATTCGCGAGTCCGAGCCTCAGGGGATGGTGATCGAAATGTCCGTCACCCGCCTCGAGGCGTCCGGGGTCGCGGTTCTCATGGCGGTCATCCGTGACGTGACGGCGCGCGTTCGGGCCGAGGAGGCGCTGCGCGAAAGCGAAGAGCGTTTTCGCGCGCTGGTCACGGCAACGTCCGACATCGTCTACCGCATGAGTCCCGACTGGACGGAGTTGCGTCACCTCGAGGGGTGGGGTTTTCTGCGGGACGCGCTGGAGCCCACGCGCGCGTGGCTGTCCGACTACATCGACGCCGACGATCAGCCCTGCGTGATGAAAGCCATCCAGCAGGCAATAGACACCAAGAGCGTTTTCCAGCTCGAACACCGCGTCAAGCGACCGGACGGCACGCTGGGGTGGGTCTTTTCGCGCGCGGTGCCGCTGATGGACGACGCGGGAGAAATCGTGGAATGGTTCGGGGCGGCCAGTGACGTGACCGAGCGGCGCCGCGCCTTGGAGGCGCTTTCGCGCACCCAGCAGCTAGAAACGGTTGCCCGTCTTTCGGGAACCGTCGCGCATGATTTCAACAATCTCTTGCTTGTGATCATGTCGAACGTTGAGATGGCTGCCCTGCAGGCTGTGACACCGTCCCAGCGTGAATACCTCAACGTGTCCCGCCAGATCGTGGAAGTCGGCGGCAAGATGAGCAAGCGGCTGCTCAGCTGGTCGATGCACAACGAGCCCGTATCGCAGCAACTGGACCTGAACGTACCGGCAAGGGAGATGGTTGACATACTCGGCCGGACGCTTGCGCGCGGATACACGTTGAACCTGGAGCTATCATCGGAGCCGGCCATGACGCGCGCCGATCCTGCCGATGTCGATGCGGTCCTGTTGAACCTTGCCATGAACGCGCGCGACGCGACGCCCGAGGGTGGGCGGATAACGATCGGCACCGAGATCGTGCAGGTTCCGGGCAGGCTTGATCTCTACGTGCGTCTGACTGTCAGCGATACCGGAGCCGGCATGCCGCAAGACGTTTGCGCACATGCCGCAGAAGCCTTTTTCACGACGCGGCCACAGGGAACCGGTCTCGGGCTTTATTCCGTGAACGAAACCGCCTGCAAGAGCGGCGGGTTCCTCGAGCTGGACAGCACGCCGGGGCAGGGAACAACCGTACATGTCTACTTTCCGTTCGCGGGCAGCGGCGCCGCGGGCCGGTTGGCTGACGATGCGCAAGGCGTGACCATTTTGCTCGTGGAGGATCAGGACAGCGTCAGGCAAGCGATGCGCCAGCAGATCGAGGCCTTGGGATACGAGGTGGTGGACGCTTCGGATGCGGCGGAGGCGCTGGAGATCTTGGAACAGACCGCCAACGTCGGCCTCGTTTTCAGCGACATAATGATGCCCGGTGAAATGGATGGTCGCGATCTTGCGCGTCATGTCAGGATGACGTGGCCGGGGATCGCCGTGCTCTTGGCGACCGGTAACGACCCTGCCGCGGATGAGGTGCTCAGGGACGAAACCGCGGCGGGTGTCACGGTCATCCACAAACCCTTCCGCATGGCAGAACTGGACAGCGCGCTGCGGGATGCGCTTTCGGCTGTGTCGCCCCCGGAGGAGCCCTTGCATTAGCGCCCGTGCCAGATCGCGCGCTGGAGGGGGTTGTTTGCAAGGTCTGGCAGGGGGTTTGTCATGGGGCGCTGCAACGGGTCGGCGACCGGCTGTCGCGGTGTCCGTTGACAATCCGACGCGCGGCAAAGGCGACGCAGCGGATTTGCAACGGCGTGCCGCCCCGCTTTCGGCGGGGCGGCTGCATTGTCACTTGGAGCCGGCCTTGCGTTCCTGCTCAGGCTTGCCGGGTTTCGCCGTCGCCGGGGCGGGTTGGCCGCCCGGCTTGGCGGGCTTGGGTTTCGATTTGGGGTCTGCCATCGTGGCCTCCATGATGATCGGGCGATTGCCCGCGATCATTTGGCCACCCCGTTCGGCTACCCGGGTTGACGGTCGTCATCAGTTGCAGCGTATTCCCGTTCGGGCTGTCTGCGTCCGGCGAAAACCCGCCGTGACCGGCGGATTTCCGCACGATCTGATGCACCGGGAAATGCAGAACGGATTGTCCCCGCGGGTTGCAGGGTCGCTGTAATTCAGAACCTTGCTGACGTGCCTCTCTTCGCATCGCGCGTGGAGCCGGAGCTTGACGGTATTCACGACCTCGATCGCATCCGGAGCGGGGAGACGGATCGCCCCCCGGTCGGACAACTGGTGCAGTCCCCGGGAGAGCGTTTCCACGGACATGTCCAGCAACGAGGCGAGATCGCGGCGCGTCAGTTCGATACGGACGACCTCGGTCCGGCCGTCCCGGGGGGCGGCCAACTGCTGAAGCACCCAGAACGCAATACGCTGAAGCGTGTTGCGCCCCCGCATCGAGGCCGCCCAGAGCCTGTGATCTTCAAGCTGCCGTGCCGTAACTTGCAGGTACGCCCGATAGACACGTGGCTGATCCTGCATGATGGTGTCCAGCGTCTTGCGGTTGATCCAGCAAATCCTGGCCGCCGTTGCCGCTTCCCACGAAAAGGTGTTTTCGGGTTTGCAGATATCGCCGACGATCTGTCCCGGTTTGAGAATCTGCAGCAGGTGGTACTCTCCCTCCAGCGTGAGCAGGCTGACCTTGACCAGCCCCGAGGCGATGATGCCGACCCGGTCAGAGGCATCCCCCTGGAGTGCGAGTTCATCGCCCCTGTCGTAATGGGTTTGCTGGCTTCGCTCCGCCACCACGGCGGAGCTGTCGCAGCCGAGCAAGCCGCAAACCCCGCCGTTGCGCGCGGCGCACGCGTAACAGGTTGCAGGCAAAGGTGTTCGCGCTTTCATGGAATGTGCCATATCTTCCCCCCAAGGTTGCAATGGCCACGGCCCGGGGCCATGATGGCCACAGTATTCGTGCATTGTACCTGAACCAATTCTACAAACATGCGGCCCCGAGGTGCGGCTGAAAATTGTATAAATTTGTGCGCGCGGGTTTTTCCCCCGGGGCGTTGCGAAGATAAGAACGATCATGACCGATACGCCGAAAGATGAGGGGCGGGGCGCCCCGGAAACCATTGACCCACGTCTCGCGAGCTTCGTGTCCGGGGCGCCCGTCGCCGTGGCCATGTTCGATCGCCGAATGCGGTATGCCGCTTGGTCCGGGTTCTGGGCCGAGCACTACGGCATCGGGGACCGCGATCTCTACGGGCAATACCATTACGATATCTTGCCCGGTCTCCAAGAGACGTTGCTGACGGCACATCAGCGCGCGCTCGCGGGGGAACACGTGTCGTGCCAAGAGGGCCGGGTCGAGACCTGGGACGGCCGAGAGGTCTGGGAACGCTGGCACATCAAACCCATCAGCGCGTCGGAGGGCGGTATCATCGGGACCGCCCTGTTTGCCGAGGATATCACCGAACGCAAACAGGCAGAGGCGCGGCTTCACGAAAGCGAGACGCGGTTGCGGCTGGTGATCGATGCCCTGGGGATCGGGATCGTCGAAAAGGATTACGGAACCGGCGAGACCGTCGTCAGCCCGACCTTTCGAAAGATGATCGGCCTGGAAGGCGACGCATTGCCGGGGGATCTCGAAGGCTGGGCCGAGGTGTTGAACCCTGCCAATCCCGAGGGGTTCCGCGACGCACGGCGCCACGCGCTCGATCCCGGCGGCAACGGCCTGTTCAGGGCCGATTTGCAGCCCGTCGTCAATGGCAGGAAACGCGAAATGTCGTTGATCGGCCGGGTCCTGTTCGCCGGCGAGGATGACCGGAAAACCGCTTCGCGGTTCGTGGGCATCCTGATCGACCAGACCGAGCGCAACGACCTGCAAGTTTCGCTGGCGCGATCGCAGCGGCTCGAGGCGGTTGGCCGCATCTCCGGCATTATCGCGCATGATTTCAACAACCTGCTTTCCGTGATCCTCGCCAATCTGGAACTGGCCGCGCTGAACGTGTCCGACAAGACGACGTGCGAGCATTTGCGGGCCGCCATTGATGCGGCCGAAATGGGGGGTGGTTTCAACAAGAAGCTGCTTGCGCTCTCGGGCAGCAAGGAAACACAGCCCGTGCAAATCGCGCTGGACGACCACATCCTGAGGACATGGGCCATGCTCGAACGGCTGCTGAACGAACATGTGTCCTTGCACTTCGAGCCGTCCGCGGGGGATCTTTGCGTTAGAATCGACCCGGCCGAGCTGGACGGCGCGATCCTGAACCTCGTGGTGAATGCGCGTGATGCGCAGCCCGAGGGGGGCGGCGAGATCACCATTGCCACGCGGCAAGTCGAGATCGACGAGGACGCGGCCAAGACCTATGAGGATGGCAAGCCGGGGAAATTTCTGGAACTCAGCGTCTCCGACACTGGCACCGGCATGTCGCACGAGGAGATTGCCAGGGCGAAAGAGCCCTTCTTTACCAGCAAGCCCCGGGAGATGGGGGTTGGTCTGGGCCTGACGAGTGTTGCCGCGACGGTAGCGCACGTGGACGGGTTCATCTCGATCGATTCCGGAAAGGGCAGGGGCACGACGGTTTCACTGTTCCTGCCGATCGACGAATGTGCCGCGGTTCAGCTCGCGACGCCGGACGAGACGCCGTTCGGGAACGGCGAACTGGTTCTGGTGGTCGAGGATGATGCCCTTGTGCGCGAGGCGACGTTGAAGCGCCTCGAGGCGTTGGGATATGCGGTCATGGAGGCACCCGACGGTGCAAGTGCGCTCAGTGCGCTTTCCGAGAGCGAGGCGATCGATCTGGTTTTCGCCGATGTGGTCCTGCCGGGAGATATCTCTGGCGACGACATCGCCGCGCATGTGAGGTCGCATTGTCCGCAGGTCGGGGTCTTGTTGACATCGGGCCATACATCGAAGCCCAAGATGCCTGGAACCCCGGACTCCGGGCGCCACGAACTGCTGAAAAAACCTTATCCCTTGTCGGTGCTGGCGCGTGCCGTGGAACGGACGCTCAATTCTCGTGGTGGTTGGTCGTGACCTCCCCGCTGAAGACATATCCGACCCCGCGGACCGAGCGGATCAGCGTGGGGGCCTCTCCCGGCGGTTCGATCTTGCGCCGCAGCCGCGCGACATGGCCGTCGATGGTCCGGTCATAGGGGGACCAGTCCCGCCCGCGTAACGCGTTGGAGATCTCGTCGCGGCTGAGAATCCGGCCGGGATGCCGCACGAAGAGTTCCAACAGCTTGATTTCCATCTCCGTCAGGTCCAGTGGCGTTCCATCCAGATGCCGGACGATCTTTTGCCTGAGATCCAGCTCGCTGTGATCAAAGAGGACCTTGGCCGGCGGGTCGACGTGCTTCTGGTACCGCTCCAGCGTCTTCCTGATCCTGAAAGCCACTTCCTTGATATGGAAGGGTTTGACGATGTAGTCATCCGCCCCGTATTCGAGCCCGCGAACGCGATCATACGGCGCGCTCCGGCCGGATATCATGACAACCGGCACGTTGCGCTGGCCGCGCAGTTCGCACGCCAAGTCCAGACCGTCCTCACCAACAAGGTTGAGATCCAGCGTGACGATGGAAACATCGTGGTCACGGAAACATGCGAACATCGTTGTACGGTCCCAGGCTTCGAATACCACGTATCCTTCTGCGGACAGGCCGGATTTCAGCGTTTTTCTGACATCGGATTCGTCTTCGACGACAAGAACGGAGTATTTCGTCATGGCAACCAAGCAACAAATGTCTGGCGAGGTTAACAAAACAACCTGGCAAAGTATATCCGGTTTGCGTCTCGCGAGGTGCAAGGCGTTCGCGCCGTGCCGTTGATCCTCGACATTGCGGGGCACGCGCGGGAGCCGCACAAACATCATGACAAACGAATGAATTCACGGCGCGTCACGAGGGGGTCGAATGGATCGCGTTTCGTCATGGCGGCATGATCGGTTGGGCGGGGCGGGGTTTCCGTGACACCGCCCGTCAAGGATCATGAGACACCGGATTGAGATCGCACACCGCACGTCCGGCGGCCGGGTGCGCCTTGCCGTTCCCTTGATCAGAGGAAACGCCCGGCTGGCAAAGCATCTCGCGGACGCGCTTGTGCGTGACGAACGTATCTCGAAGGCCGAGTCGCGGGCGGTGTCGGGAAGTGTGATCCTGCATCTGCGCGCGGATATCGAAGACCGGGCGCTCAAGACGCGCGTCGCGGCGGCGCTGGACGGGGCACCTCTCCGGCGGCCGCCGGGATCGCCTGCACAGGCCGGGCTGAAATCTGACGGCGGGGCGTGGCACGCGAGGAGCGTCGCCGAGGTTGCGCGCCTTTTGGAGACAGACATCGATAACGGCCTTTCCGGGGCGGCCGCACGGGCGCGGCTTGCCCGTCATGGCGCAAATGTACTGCCGCAGGACAGGGGCGTGTCACGCATGCAGTTGGTCCTCAAGCAGTTCGAAAGCCTGCCCGTGGCATTGCTTGGGGCCTCGGCCGCGGTTTCGCTGGCCACGGGCGGTGTGGCGGACGCGGTGGCGACGTTGGCCGTGGTCGGCGTCAACGCCGCGTTCGGCTATGCGACCGAGGGGCAGGCAGAGGTCGCGATACAAAAACTCATGGACAGGTCAGCTCAGCCGGTGCCGGTGCGGCGCGGCGGCCGGGACATGCGCGTACCGGCGGCGGAAATCGTGCCGGGCGACCTGCTCGTGATCCAGCCCGGTATCCCGGTTGCCGCGGATGCACGCCTGGTAACGGCCGAAAGGCTTCGTGCCGACGAATCCGCCCTGACAGGTGAAACCTACCCGGTGAAGAAGAGCCCGCAGGCCGAGATCGGCCGCGATGCTACGGTCGGGGAGCGGCCGACGATGCTTCACGCCGGCACGCTGGTGTCCGAAGGCTGCGGCACCGCGCTGGTGACGGCAACGGCCGGTCATACGGCCTCGGCGCGGGCCGCGCTTCTGAGCCGGTCGGCCACGCGGCCCCGTGCACCGGTCGAGCGGGAACTGGACCGCCTCGGCGATCAACTGGTTGCCGTCTCGCTGGCCGCCTGCGGCTTGTTCTTCGTCATCGGTCGGGTGCGCGGGTTGCCCCTTCGCGAAATCCTCAAGGACGCGCTTGCGCTCGCCGTGGCGGCGGTGCCCGAGGGGCTGCCGGTTGTGGCCACGACCACGATGTCGCTCGGCATCCGGCGGATGGAGCGGCGCGGCATCCTGATCCGGCGCATGGACACGGTCGAGACGCTTGGCAGCGTGCAGACCCTCTGTCTCGACAAGACCGGCACGCTGACGCAGAACCGCATGCTGGTGAGCGCCGCAATGAGCGGACTGGAAGGCGAGGGGGCGGCGCCGGCCGCGGAAACCCTGCGGCGTCTGGCGGAGGCTGCCGCCCTTAACAACGATGTCCAAACCGGGGGCAATTCCGGCCTGGGCGCGTCGCAAACCGAGGTTGCCTTGCTCGATTTCGCCACCCGGAACGGCGTGGATGTCGATGGCCTGCGGTCCGCTTTTCCCCGGCTCGCCACGGTGCAACGGGCCCCCGGCCAGCCGTGGATGGCGACGATGCACGATCGCAAAACACCCGCCACGACGGTAAAGGGGGCCCCCGATATCCTGCTGGCCGCCTGTTCCCACGTGCTTGAGGGAACCGGCCCGCGGCCGCTGTCCGACACCGACCGTAACCGGGTATTGCGGGCCAACGACGCGCTTGCCGCGCGGCCTGCACGGGTTCTCGGCTTTGCCCAGTCCGGGGCTTTGCCGGACGGCGGGGCGCTGCATGACCTGACATGGCTTGGCCTCGTGGCCTTCGTTGACCCGCTGCGAGACGGTGCCAGGGACTTCATCGCAGGCATGCACAAGGCCGGCCTGCGGACGATCATGATGACCGGTGACCAGGCCGCCACCGCCGCCGCCACGGCGCGGGAGCTCGATCTTGGCGGGGGTGGCCCGCTGCGCATTGTCGACAGCCCCGAGCTTTCCGGTCTGGATTCGGAGCTGATCGGGGGTCTTGCCCGCAATACCCATGTCTTTTCACGGGTCAGCGCCCAGAACAAGCTGGCGATCGTGCAGGCCCTGCAAAGAGGCGGCGATGTCGTGGCGATGACGGGCGACGGTGTCAATGACGGGCCGGCGCTGAAGGCGGCGGATGTGGGCATCGCCATGGGGGCCAGCGGATCGGATCTTGCCCGCGACGTGGCCAATGTCGTGATCCGGGACGATGATCTGAACACGCTGGCCGAGGCCATCGCTCAGGGCCGCGGCGTCTATCGCAACATCCGCCGCGCGCTGGAGTTCCTGATTACCACCAACCTGTCCGAGATCCTTGTCGGAACCGTCGAGGCGATCCATGGTCCCAGCGAGCTGGAAACGCCGATGGAGCTGCTCTGGATCAACCTCGTGAGCGACGTGCTCCCCGGGTTGGGACTGGCGCTGGCCGATCCGGACCCGGACGCCATGGAACGCCCCCCGAGGCCGCGGGGCGAAGCGATCATTCCGCCCTCCGATCTTCGCCGCATGCTGCAGGACAGCGCGACGATCGCGGCCGCGAGCCTTGCGGTGCATTTCATCGGGCTGTCACGCCACGGCCCCGGGCCACGCACACGTGCGATGACGTATCTGTCCCTTTCTCTTGGGCAGCTTCTTTACACGCTGACCTGCCAGCGCGGCGACGTGCGCAAGCTCGATCCAAAGCGAATTCTGGAAAACCGAAAACTCGATGCAGCGGTGCTGGCCTCCGGCTGCATGGCGGTGTTGCCTTTCTTTTTGCCCGCCTTGCGCCGCATGCTGGGGATTGCGCCGCTGGGACCGGCCGGCATTGCGGTGGGGATGGCCGGGGCGGTCGCACCGGCTGCCGCGGTTCTGGCCCGCCGCGGCGTGGTGATCGAATTCGAGGAAGTGGAGGGAAAACCATGCGCAACTTCGTGATGACGTCGGAGTCGGTCTCCGTCGGGCATCCCGACAAGCTCTGCGACCAGATTTCGGATGCGATTGTCGATGCCGTGCTCGCCTCCGGCGCGCGGTCCCGCATCAACGCCGAATGTGCCCTTGCCACGGGGGTGATCTTCCTGTCGATCCATGCAGGGGAGGAGCTGGCGATTGACCCGGCGGCGATCGCGCGCCGGGTGTTTGCGGAAGCCGGGTACGGCGCAAGCGGTTCCGGGGCGGGACCCACTGTCATGCTGGACGTGTCGGTGCCCGGCGGACGCGGCCAGGATGGGCTTGCCCCCGCCCTTGCCAACCAGATGGTCACGGCTTTCGGCTATGCCTGCGATGCAACGCCCGAGCAATTGCCCCTGCCCATCGCGCTGGCGCACCGGTTGTGCAGGGCTATCGACCGGGCGCGGCGCCGTGGGTGCCTGACGTGGATTTCGCCCGATGCCCAGGCCCAGGCCGCGGTGCGTTTCGCCGACCGCCGGGTGGTCGCGCTCGACGCCATCGCCCTGCGCTTCGGAAAGCGTGAGCAAGTTGGCGAGGATCTTGCCCGCGCCACCCTGACCGAGGACGTGATCGCTCCGACCCTCGCCTGCCTTGACACCGAGCTGCAGGATTGCCCGCGCATTATCACCCTCGGCGCCGAGGGCGAGGCCGGTCCTCTGGCGCATGCCGGCCTGACCGGGCGCAAATCGGCGGATGATGCCTATGGCAGTTTCATCCGGCGCGCGGGCCCCGCTCTCAGCGGCAAGGATCCCGCGCGCATCGACCGGATCGCAAGCTACGCCGCCCGCCACGCGGCCTGCAACGTGCTGGCGGCCGGGCTGGCACGGGAAATCGAGGTTCAGTTGTCGTATCTCATGGGTGACGAAGGGCCGGTGAGCGTCGAGGTCGATACGTTCGGGTCAGGGGCGGCAAGCGACGCAACGATTTCGGCCCGCCTGCGGGAAAAACTCGATTTCCGCGTCGCCGCCATTGCCGAGCGCATGGATTTGTGGAACCTGCCGGCCATGCGGGGCGGTCGGTTCTACCGGGATCTTGCCGTCTATGGCCAGATGGGGCGTCAAGACCTGTCGCCCCCGTGGGAGGACACGTCGGTGGCGACTGATCTGGCCTAGTCTGCCGTCTCGTAAATCTTCTGGAAATCCAGAAGCGGCAGCGCGCTCATCAGAAGCGTGGTGGCGGGGCCGGCGAGACGGCCGCGCGTCATCTGCACCAGCGCGGCGATGATCAGGACTGTGGCGAGCGCGCTTCGAAGGTCGAACGCGCCGCCCGTTTGCCGCTTTACCGCCCCGTCGACCCGCAAAAGGCCAGATTGCAGCGTCTGGCCGACAGGTGGCGGTGCCGACATGCTCAGAATGCGCGCGATGCCCTGTTCCTCGATTGCGGCGATGACCGCATCCATGGGTATGGCCGACTCGATGATGAGGCTGCACGTGTTGGGGCGAACGCGTGCGCGCCGCACCCCGCCAATCCCGGCCATTTCGTTGGCCAGCTGCGTGATCCCCTCGCGGTCAAGCGGTGTTTCAAGCCGGAACCGTCCGCGCAGGCGCGTTTTGTGGCGTGTCCGCAGCTTTACCGCGTCGTCCATGTTCGCTCCCCTCAGGACGGGTCGCGTGCCGCGGACTCTTGTCCGAAACCGGCGGTCTCATCCTCGGTTTCGGCGGCGCGCTCGGCCTCCATTTCTTCACGGATTTCCGCCGCGAGATCCTCCAACGTCTCAAAGGATTCGGCACCGGCCTTGCGGAACTCGTCGAAGGCGACGGCGCCCGTCTTCATCGCCGCCCGGGCCAAGGGGCGGCCGGCACGGGCCAATCCCGCCGCTGCACCCGGTATCAGCATGACTGCCCCGACAGCAACGAGCGCACCCAGCGCGAATGACTTGTTCATCTTGCAACCTCCCACCCGCATGCAAAAACAGACTCCGGTTCGCCCCCGAGACAGCAGGTTCTGCCGGCGCCGGGGTCTTAACCGACATCACCACGCCAACGCTGTCGCCGCTATAATCTCGATCAATTGCACCGTGGGCGCGTTCCGGGTTCGCGCCGTAGCCTTGGTCATGGCTGCGACGCCGGGAACGGGTATCCGGGCTGCGCGCCGTCCCTTGGCCGCGCGTCACTTGATGCCCGCGCGCAGGAATGCCTGCACGAATTGCCGCTGGAAAACCAGAAACGCGGCAAGCAATGGCAGGATCACCATCACGGTGGCCGCCGAAATCACCGAGATCTCCACCCCGTTCTCCGGCGCGCGGGAACGGCACATTTTTCCGCATCGCGGCCAGGGGCGGGCAACGTGAAACCCGCCTCAAGACGAGTTCCTTTGACACCGCCCTGAAAAGAGACGAGTCATTGAGGCGGAGCCAAGAGAGAGCAGGTCGATCAGCCGCCGTGGTCAGCCGTTTCCATACCCGTTGGTTGACCCGGTTTCGCGGACACAAAAGGATGGAACATGGCCAAAGTATTCTCGGGTGTCTGGGCGCTACTGCTTGGCATCGTGTTCATCATGCTGGGCAACGGGATGCATTTCACGTTGATCGGCCTGCGTGGCGGGATCGAGGGCTTTTCCTCGACCGAGCTTGCCATCGTGACCTCGGGATATTTCATCGGGTTCCTTTCAGGGGCGCGGCTGTCGCCCGGCATGATCCGCCGGGTGGGGCATGTGCGGGTCTTCGCGGCGCTGGGGAGTTTCATGTCCGCGGGCCTGATCGCGCTTCCGCTTCTGACTGATCCATGGTTGTGGACGATCTTGCGGATCATCGTGGGGTTCTGCATGTCGGGGATCTACGTGGCCGCCGAAAGCTGGCTGAACGATGCGTCGACCAACGAGACCCGTGGAAAGGTCCTGTCGGCCTACATGATCGCCCAGACCCTTGGCATCATCGGGGCGCAATACCTGTTGACGTTGGGGGATGCAGGGACCTCGGCGCTGTTCATCGGCGCGTCGATCCTTGTGTCGATCTCCTTCGCGCCGATCCTCTTGACGGTAACGCCGGTCCCGGCGGCCGAGGTGGCGCGGCCGATGCCGTTGCGCGATCTGTTCACCGGCTCGCCCTTGGGCACGGTCGGTATTTTCCTGCTTGGGGGCGTCTATGCCACCCAGTCCGGCATGGGCGCCGTCTTCGGCACGCAGATCGGGATGAGCGCCGACCGGATCTCGCTCTTCGTGGCCATGTTGTTCGCCGGGGCGTTGGTGCTGCAATATCCCATCGGGTTCCTGTCCGACCGGATGGACCGGCGCAAGCTGATCTTCGGGGCGGCCACGATCGGTGCGGCATTCTGCGCGCTGGGCTGGGCCGTGGAGGGCGGTGAGTTGTTCCTGATGGTCGCGGCATTCTTTGCCGGTGGCGTGACCACCCCGCTTTATGCGCTGTTTCTGGCCTACACCAACGATTTCCTGTCGGCCGAAGACATGCCGGCGGCGTCGGGCGGGCTGGTTTTCACCTTCGGTCTGGGGGCGATCGCGGGGCCGATGGTGACCGGTTGGGCGATGGAGGGCTTTGGGCCGTTCGCCTTCTGGCTGGTGCTCGGCGGAACCTTCGGTGCGATCGGGCTTTACGCGCTCTACCGCATGACACAACGAGAGGTGCTGCCCGTCGATGAGACCGAAAGCTACCTGTCCGTGGTTCCCACGGCCTCGCCCGTGGCGGTGGAGGCCGCCGGCGCCTGGGCCGCCGAACAGGCCGAGGCCGAGTCCGATGCGCGGGGACAGTCCTAGACACGGGCCGCTCCACCGTCGCAGCACGGCTGGTTGTCGCGACGAAGGGCAAGCAAGCCGCGCCTTGCCTGCCGTATGATCGCGGCATGGCGCGACGACTACAACCATCACCGCCCGCACTCGAGTCTCGACGGGCTTACCTGCGCGAAAGTATCACCAATGGTCAGAAGAGGACCAAACCCAGAACAGGGCTAACTTATAGGCGCGGACTCCACGGGGAGAAGGTCAACATCGATGCCTCGTTCGTGAAGCCAGTCTTCCACGTTCCGCAATGAAAGCGGAAAACGAATGTAGAGCATCACCGCCAGCCGAATGATTTCCGGACTGGTTCGAAAGTAGCGGAACAGGTTGGCCTTGGTCTTTGGAAAAGACTATTGGGCGTCGCCGACCATCGCAAGCTCATCGCCCTGACAAAGCCAGATGCCAGGCTCCCGCAGGCTGAAATCCTGACAAAGTCGTTTTGAAATATTACAAAGAGTCTCGTTTTGCCATGCGGTCTGGTTAGGACGGGACGTATCCCGCCTCAAGCCAAGGTTCCTTTGACAGTGCCCTTTTTCGCACTTACTGGATTACAGTGCGGCCCCCAGGGTTTTACTCGATCTGCGAGAGGGCAGCCTTTGCAGCATTATCTACGTGATCTCTGCTGAGTTTCTCGGCGAGATCGCAATCCCGGGCAGAGAGTGCCTCAACGAGTGCGGAAAGTTCCTTGAGCGAAGTCCGCCGTCGCTCGGAGCTTGAAAGGGAGAGAACCCGCAACTGCGAAACACGAATATGTATGCTGCGAAGCATCCGCTCCGCTTCGGGATTGTCCGCGCCCTCCATCAGTATGTCATAGAACCTTGTCTTAGCATCGATCGGACTGAGCGACGTATCCTTTGAGTAGGCGAGTTTCACATCTTCGAAGGCCGTGCGGCAGGCAGCGAGTTGCTCGTTTCTCGCGTTTTCACAGAAAAGCCGGCTGATCAGCCCCTCGAGGGAGGCCCTGACGTCGAAGATATCCTTGGCAATCTTAGCGTCGAGTTGGGATATAATGAGGCCTCGGTTTGGCAGATTGGTCACGAGCCCTTCATTCTCCAGCTCCCGCAGCGCCTCGCGGAGCGACGTCCGCGACACGCCGATACGTTCGCACAGGACACGCTCGACAAGTCGCTCGCCCGGCTGGAGTTCTCCATGCGCGATCGCAGTCCGGAGCGTGTCCGCGACTTGTTGTCTGAGCGTCGGCGATGCGTTGACCCTGAGGCTTTCCATTCTCGTGCGCCCTTCCTCTTTATTCCTTGCGGTCGGCTCAGGCAGTCACAATTAGTGACCGGCCGAATTGAAGCCTCGCGGCACGTAGGCTGCGTTTATCTCCGACAGTTCGTCTGCAGACAATGCCAGATCGAGCGCACCAACAGCGTCATCCACGTGCTGTACCGATGTTGCGCCGAATATCGGGGAAGTCATACCGGGTCGCGACAGAGTCCATGCCAAGGCCACCTGTGAAGGACTGCAGCCATGCCGCTCAGCAATCTTGGCCAGCTTGGCCTGAACAGTGAAATCGCCTTCGCGGTAGTAGTATTTTCGGGTGTAATCGTCGGTCTTGGTGCGCGAGGTTGCGTTCTTTCCATCCTGCCGGTCGGCAGAGAGAAAACCTCGAGCCATTGGGCTGAACGGGATTAGGGCCACCTCGTCGTGTAAACAATACGGCACTAATTCGCGCTCGCATTCGCGGTGGGCGGGGTTGTACTCGCATTGCATGGAGATGAACTTTGCGGAGTGGCGGCGCTTTGCTCTGGCCCGGCAGACGGACAGGGTCCAGGCCGGCATGGTTGTCACGCCCACGTAGCGGGCCTTGCCGGCCTGTACAATGGCACCCATCGTATCCACGAGCTCCTCCAGATCGGTGTCTGGATCCCAGATATGCGTTTGGAAAAGGTCGACGTGATCCGTGCCCAGCCGGGCGAGGGACTGGTCAATCGCATTAAAGAGGTGTTTGCGGGAATATCCCCGGCCGTTGGGATGGGGTGCCATCGGGTTGCCGGCCTTCGTCGCTAGTACGAAACTGTCGCGCGGATACTTGTCCACGAGGAGCTTGCCCAAGATACGCTCGCTTTCTCCCGCGGAATAGAAGTCACAGGTGTCAAAAAAATTGATGCCATGCTCAATCGCGCGGTCAATGATGGGCTCGGATGCTGTTTCGTCCAGTACCCATTCACGCCAAGTCGTCGAGCCGAAACCCATTGCGCCGAGGCAAAGGCGGGAGACTTTTACGTTACTACGACCCAATCTGACGTATTCCATTCCTAACCCTCTTTTTCGTCGTGCTGATCTTTGTTGTTGATTGTTCTAAGAACTTCGACGGCAAACGATGCAGAACGTTCCACGTACCCGCGAATGAGTTTTTCGGCGCGGTCCGCATCTCGCGTTTTCAGCGCTGCCCTGATCTCGCGTAACAATCGGATCGACTCCACCCGACGTTCAGCCGATGCGACCCGGGAGGTGATCGTGCGCAGGTAGGTGACCCTCGTACGTAATAAGGAAGCCATCTGGCCTGTCACGTCGTTTCTCGCGCCCCGAGTGATGACCTGAAAGACGTGGTCAAGATCGCGAGCGTGCTCGCGCGCATGTTCCGGATGGTCAGTTCGCTCGGCCTGATCCACCGCATAGTCCAGAGCAGCCAAATCCGAATCGTCGGCACGGGCGACGAACATCCTCGCCATCGCTGACTCGAGTATTGCACGGGCCTCGTAGATGGCGCGTGCCTCGCTCTCGGAGAGCCGGGTGACATACATGCCGCGGCTTTGAACCCGCGTTACGAGACCCTCGGCCTGCAGCTTGCCGAGAGCCTCGCGGATGATTGTGCGGCTCACCCCTGTCCGATCCGCCAGCGTGCGCTCGACGAGTTTTTCGCCAGGTTTAAACACTTCGTTCAGGATTGCCTCGCGCAATACATTTTCGGCTTGTTCGCTAAGGCTGGGCGTTTGCCCCAAAGACCAGTCGACAGTTTCGCTTCGCTTTTCCATTGGCGGTCCTTTTTGACCGGGCTGCGGCTCTCGTGGGGCCGCCCCGAAGAGGTTTACCCAATTCGGATCGTCCTCACACTACCAAGCGGCAAGATCGGTTGACCATAGTATTGTATGTTGGTATACCAAGATTCGGTCGATGTGCCAACCTGCAATGGGTCCCAGCATGAGAACAGAAGACGGCACCATAAATTTCCAGGTCAGAGGGCAAGGTGCGCCGGTTGTGCTGATCCACGGGGTTGGCGCCAATCTCGGAAGCTGGGACGCGGTGACTGCTGAGCTCGAAGACAGCTTCAAGATCATCCGGCCGGACCTGCGGGGGCATGGAAAATCCGCACCGATCGAGGGATCATACTCAGTCGAGAAGTTCGCCGCTGACATTATCGCGGTGATGGATGCCGCGGGCGTAAAGCGGGCCCATCTTGTGGGGTTTTCGCTGGGTGGCCTGATTGCCCAGAAGCTCGCGACGGATTACGCGAACCGGTTCGACCGCATCGTTATCCTATCTGCTGTGGCCGGACGCACTGAAGAGGAGCAGGCCAAGGTAGTGGCGCGGCTAGACATGATACGCGAGGGCGGCATGGATGCCGTCACTGGCGCTGCTGCCGAACGGTGGTTCACCGAGGATTTCGCCCGTCGTCATCCAGAGATTATCGAAAAACGGATCGCTGAACTGAAATCCGTCCATCTGGATTCATACCTTGAAGCGTATCGGGTCTTCGGTACGACGGAGCTGATTGACACGCTGCACCGGATCGAGCGCCCTGTACTCGTAATGACGGGCGAGTTCGACCAGGGTTCGAACACGCGTATGGCCCAAGACATGCACAAGCTCATTCCAGGGTCGGAGCTTATCATTCTTCCAGATCTGAAACACAGCGTGCTGGTCGAGGCGTCGGACGTGGTCGCTGAGCACGTGCGCGAGTTTCTTCAGCGCAGCCAGTGGGGCCGAAAGAGGGGCAATGGACAAACAGCTATTTGATCGGGGGCTGGAGCGGCGCAAGGCTACGCTGGGGGCCGAATATGTGGACCGGTCGCTCGGCAATGCGACCGAGTTTTCGGCTGACTTCCAGTCAATCGTAACCGAGTATTGCTGGGGCCTCGGCTGGGGCGACGATACGCTCGATGCTCGCACTCGGAGCATGCTCAACATCGTGATGATCGCGGCGCTGAACCGCATGCATGAATGGGAGTTGCACCTGCGCGGTGCCTTGCGAAACGGGGTGAGCCGGGAGGAGCTCAAAGCTCTGATCACGCATCTGACGATCTATTGCGGCATTCCTGCCGGTGTCGAATGCCATCGCATCGCCAATCGGGTCTTTGCGGAGATGGCTGAAGCGGAGGGCGAGGCGTGAACGATCCGGTTGTTCGCAAGGTGGTGGATTGCGTGGAAGATACCCTGGTGGAGGGAGGACGGGTCGCCCCGAAGCCCCTTAGGATGGTCGCCTGTGCCGCCGTAATCAAGAACCCGTGGGCGGGCATGGATTTTGTCGAGGATCTGCAGCCGCAGATTATGGCCCACGCAAAGGTGCTGTCGGATATTCTTGTGCCGCGCGTCCTTGGGCAGATCGGAGGGCCGGGCGCCATCGAGGCCTTTGGAAAATGCGCAATCACAGGCACTTCGGGGGAGATCGAACACGCAGCTGGACTCATCCATACCCTGCAT
Source organism: Roseovarius salis (assembly GCF_044472985.1). NCBI lineage: Bacteria > Pseudomonadati > Pseudomonadota > Alphaproteobacteria > Rhodobacterales > Roseobacteraceae > Roseovarius > Roseovarius salis. The sequence continues at coordinate 49,489 of NZ_JBISDG010000020.1, forward strand.
TTCGGCAATGCTTTCCGGATCGCCGCGGAAGCCGATTCCTTCCTGCCTTTTACAAATAAGCGTGCAGGGGCTGGTACGGCGATCACAATACCGATGACCAATAAGAGTGCGGAAAGCAAAAGCAGCCGTGCCCATTTCTTGACGGTAGAGTTCTCGATCCCGGATGCGCCTGCTCATGACGAGATCGTCGTCGCCATCGGCGCGGCCAGCGGCGGGCGCCCCCATCATAGGATCGGGGGCAGGTTCAACGACATGAAGCTGATGGGAGTCGATCAGGCCGGACGACCCCTGCAACCGTCAGAAGGCTATCCCTCAAATGGCCAATAACCGGCGAAAATGTCGACAAATAGAATGAAAACCAACAGGAGGAAAGGAAATGAACAGAAGGCAACTATTGTCCGCGGTTAGCGGAATTGTCCTCGCAGCCGGCCTCGCGACCGGTAGTTATGCAGAAGAAGGTACGCCGGTTTCCGGCGGCACCTTGGACGTGGGCTTTATCAGTGACCTGCGCACCATGAACCCACTGGAATCGACCCAGTGGACGGAACGGCAGGTGTTGTTTCTCATGTTCGACCGCCTCGTCGATCTCAACCCGGATTTCTCACTGAAGCCGGGTCTCGCTGAGAGCTGGGAGTTCGATAATGACGGCAAGCGAGTTATCCTGAACTTGCGCAGCGGCGTCCAGTTCCATGACGGCACGCCTTTCAACGCGGAAGCCGTGAAATGGAACCTCGACACCCGGCTCGATCCGGAAGGTAACTCTTCCCAGCGTCGGCAGCTCGAAGGTGTGATCGAGAGCGTTGAGGTGGTCGATGACTTGACCGTCGCAATCAATCTTTCCTCACCCTACCCACCGCTTCTCTCGCTTTTCGCGGATCGCGCGGGCCTCATGGCCTCTCCCGCTGCGGCGGAAAAATACGGCGAGGATATTGGCTCGCACCCGGTCGGCACCGGACCCTTCAAAATGGATGAATGGACGCGGGGCGCGACTCTCACGGTGAGCCGCTATGAGGATTTCTGGCAGGACGACATGCCATATCTCGACGCGGTTACGTTCCACGACATTCCGTCGAACGTGGTTGGCATTCAGCGGATGACGATTGGGGAGCTGGATTACATCGGTCAGCTGACACCTCTCGATACCAAACTCGCCGAGGCCAGCCCGGACATCAAACTGGTGCCGTCGGCTGGCGGTCTTTGGTACTCGCTTCAGTGGAAGTGGGATTCCGAGCCCTACAACAATCCCGATCTGCGCCGCGCCGTGGCACATGCACTGAACCGCGACCGTATCAACGAAATACTCTGGGAAGGCCAGGGCTCGGTCTCGGACGGGTTCGTCCCGGAAGGCCTGTGGTGGACGCCCACCGATCTGAAGCACTACGAGTATGATCCAGAAAAAGCACGCCAGATCCTCGAGGAGGCCGATCTTGTCGGCACCGAGCTTCAGCTCGCTGCTCCCAGCGGTGACGCACTGCGCCGTCTAGCCGAGCTCGCGCACGAAGACCTCAACGCCGTTGGACTCGACGTTAAGCTGGAGCCGGTTCCGCAGAGCGAGTACTATGCCAAGACGGTGGCGGGCGAGATCCGCTTCACGCCGATGCGCTGGACGCAGCGAGCCGACCCGGACGGATTGATCCAGTACCTCTTCGCCTCCGATGGCACCGCCAACAGCTCGAAATACAATAACGAGCAGGTTGACGAGTGGATTTACGAGGCGCGTGTGCTCACCGACCAGGAGAAGCGCAAGGAACTTTATAACAAGGTACAACGCCAGATTTCGGAAGATCTGCCGTACATGCCGATTGGTTTCTCGCGCGAATTCAGCGCCCTGCGAGCCGATGTGCACGGTTACACACCGATGCCAGACCTGATCCCGCGCTTCCGGTATTTCTGGAAGGAAGAGTGAACTGACGGTGGGGCCGTCGACGAGACGGCCCCCAGACTTCCCGAGGTTTCGCCCTGCGCGGAGCTGCAATTCGAGGCAAATTCTTCAGGATATCCATGACCAAGAGTTACCAGATGTACATCGCCGGCGCCTTCTGCGACGCGGGCGATGGTCAGCGTTTCGACTCTGTCAATCCGGCCACGGAAGAGATCTGGGCGAGTTTTCCGGAAGCCACCGCCGAAGACGTGGACCGCGCCGTCAAAGCCGCGCATAGGGCCTTCACGGATGGGCCGTGGTCACGTACAAGTGCGCGTGAGCGGGGCAGGCTGCTGAAACGGATAGCACGTGAACTGGAGAACGCCGGCCCCGAACTTTCCGTAGCGGAAACTACCGATACCGGAAAACTCCTGCGCGAGACGAGGTGGCAGGCTGGCAACCTTGCCGAAATCTATGATTATTACGGTGGGCTGGCGGACAAGATCGAGGGCAGCCTGCCGCCGGTCGGGCCCGACCAGCCACTTTCGATGATCGTGCGAGAGCCTCTCGGCGTGGTAGGCGCGATCGTGCCTTGGAACTCACAGCTTCACCTCGCTGCCTTCAAGATTGCGCCGGCGCTCGCAGCCGGAAACACCATCGTCCTCAAGCCCTCTGAAGAGGCCTCCGCGGCGATCGTGGAATTCGCCCGTGTTATGCATGCGGCGGGGCTGCCCGAAGGCGTGTTCAACGTTGTCACCGGTGGCGGAAAGCCTTGCGCGCAGACGCTCGTGTCACATCCACTGGTGCGCCGTGTCAGCTTCACAGGTGGCGTTGAGACCGCCCGCAAGGTCATCTCTGCGTCGGCCGAGAATATCGCCATGCTCTCGCTTGAGCTCGGCGGCAAATCGCCCGTTGTCGTTTACGATGACGCGGACATGGACAACGTGATCAACGGCGTCACCTCGGCCATCTTCGCAGCCAGCGGCCAGAGCTGCGCTGCTGGTTCCCGACTGTTGTTGCAAGAGGGAGTGTATGACGAGGTGATCGAGCGGCTCGTCGCCCGCGCGGGCGAGATCGTGGTGGGCGACCCTATGGTTGATGAAACGCATATGGGCCCGCTGGCAACGTGCCGCCAACGCGACCGGATTGAGCGGCTTCTGTCCGAATCCGTGGATGCCGGGGCGAAGGTGCTGACCGGCGGCGGAAGGGCAGGGCGCGACAAGGGTTGGTTCTTCGAACCCACCATCGTTGCCTGTGACAGTCAGGATTACCCCATGGTGCGCAACGAACTTTTCGGTCCTGTCCTGAGCGTCCTGCGCTTCAAAGAAGAGGAGGAGGCTATTCGGCTGGCGCGCGACAGCGACTACGCCTTTGCCGGCGGTGTCTTCAGCCGGGATTTCGGTAAAGCATATCGCACGGCGCGAGCGGTTCCGGCCGGACGCTTCTGGATCAATACCTACCGCGTGACAAATTACGCGATGCCCTTCGGAGGCTCAGGGCACAGCGGTTATGGCCGGGAAGGCGGGATCGAGGCCATCCACGACTACACTCAGACCAAGGCGATCTTTGCGGACCTCTCGGGTGCGCCAGTTGCCGATCCCTTCGTGATGCGGTGAGGCCGATATGCTTGCGCTCATCGCTTCCCGCATAGCCATAATGATCCCGAACGTGATTATCCTTACGTTCCTGCTTTTCGCGGCCACCACATCGTTCTTGGGAACACCCGCGGCCATCATGCTGGGTGAGGACGCATCGCCCGAGAGCATCGCGCAACTCAACGCGAAACTTGGCTTCGACGAGCCGTTACTGGCGCGGTATTGGAATTGGATTACCGATGCGCTTTCTGGGGATTTTGGGCGCAGCTACTCAACCCAGCAATCCGTGGCCGAGATGATTGCCAATTCGCTTCCACTGACGCTGGAGCTGGCGCTCTGGGCCATCTTGTTCGCCTTCTTCGGCGCGGCGCTCATCAACTCGGTCACATTTCTCAAGCGGTTGGTGGACCGGGCGGTAGCGGCGGTCAGCGTTGTGGGGATCACAGTGCCCAACTTCTTTCTTGGGCTGTTGCTGATCTATGTGTTTTCGGTTCAGTTGAGGCTTCTACCGACCACGGGCTGGTCTCCATGGGAGGATGGTGCGCTCAAGCACTTACTCCACATGATCCTGCCTGTCGTAACTCTGACGACCTTCTATTTCAGTTCGTTCAGTCTCGTTTACAAGGCAGAGTACAAGTCGGTGGAGAACAACCTCTTCATTCGTGCCGCCCGGGCCAAGGGTCTGAGCGAAAGCCGGATTTCCTACCGCCACATCCTGCCCAACAGTGTCCTGCCGCTGGTCACATATGCCGGGCTGTCGCTCGGACAACTGGTGGGCGGTGCCGTGGTAACGGAGACTGTCTTCTCGATGCCGGGCATGGGCCGACTCCTTGTAAACGCCATATCAGCGCGAGACTTCCCGGTGATGCTCGCGGTAGGCATGGTCATCATCGTAGGTGTGATGTTGCTCAACCTTCTGGCCGATCTGACCTACTCACTCATCAACCCGCTAGTGCGGACAGGCAAATAGGAGAAGACGATGAAAAAACGGCTTTCTCTACGTCTGATCCTCGGACTGGTTTTGCTGGCGTTGGTGACGGCCTCTGCGCTCCTCGCGCCTTGGGTCGCGCCCTATTCTCCGATCCAGACGACGACATCCGTTTTGTCTGTTCCCAGCGTGGAACACATTCTCGGAACGGACCAGCTTGGGCGCGATGTATTCTCCCGCATAATTTGGGGGACGCGCGTTTCGCTGCAGGTGGGCGTGGCCGCCGCGGTGGTGGCCGTACTGATCGGTGCGCCGATCGGCCTTGCGGCGGGTTTCTTCCGCGGGCGGATAGACTTCTTCCTGGTGCAGGTTATCGACATTTTTATCGCACTACCTGCGCTCGTCTTGGCGCTTATCATCACGGCTATGCTCGGCCCGTCCGTAACCAATCTTTCGGTTACGCTTGGCGTCGTTATGGCACCAACGGTTGCGCGACTTATCCGCGGGCAGGTTTTTGTCGTACGAGAGACGCAATATGTCGAGGCCGCACGCGCAACGGGGACCAGTTCCTCCTGGATCATTCGCAAACACATCATGCCGAATACGATGCGCGTTGTCTGGGCGCAATTTGCCATCAACGTGTCACTGGCGATTTTCACCTCGGCGAGCCTGAGCTTCCTTGGGCTAGGGGTGCCGCCTCCGGCGCCGGACTGGGGAGGCATGGTACGAGACGGCTCCATGTTTCTGCCAATTCGCCCGGCCATCAGTCTCGCGCCTGGTGTCGCCGTCGCTCTTACGGTCCTGACCTTCTATCTAATCGGGTCGAGCATGAATGAAGACGAATGACCTAAGGAACTTCGAGAGGAACTTGACGATGTCCAAAGCCGCATCAGAAATGGAGCTCCCGCCGTTCCTCGAGGAGCGCCTGTTGGAAGCTTCGGAAGGGAAGAAGGGTACTGCTCGAGTGAAAGCGCTGATGCGGCCGGCGGATGAGCTCATGCGCGTTGATTCCCTCAAGTGCTTCAAGGCATCGCGGCTGAGTTTCGCCGACATGTTCAGCCGCCGGATGGTGGAGCGCAACTGGCGTATCAGGCTCGTCAGAGGCGAGGTCGACGATGATGGCGCTGGCAAGTTTGTCTACGACATCGAGGCCGAGGGGCGTCGGATGACGTACATTGCACGGGCCTACCCATGGGACGGAATTGAGAAGGTCGGCCGCCGCGCGGACGGTGCTTTGCGTGACATGTTCGGAGCCCTTTTCGTCGGCGAGGCGAGCGAAGAACGGATCGAGAGAGAGTTCGCGACGTTTGACGTCAAATCCGAAGGCGAAATGCGCACCACGGCCGAGGTTATTGGCTGGACACCCGCCAACCGCAGTAGCCGTCATTTCGATGCCGTGGTTGACGCCCTAGCAGCGGGTGAGCAACCGGAGGTAGGCCTTGCCTACTTGATGCGCAATGGCGGTTTCCAGTCCAGTGGGCGCAACGGCTCGGTCTCATTCCACGGCATCCCGCGTGACCATCCACTGAGCCATCCATTTTACGCCGATATGTTTGCGATTTACCTCGTGCGCGTCTTCTCGATCGACCTGGTCAACGCCATCGCACGGTACCGTAACGCCGATTCTGCACAGCTGGATCGCTCGATTGCGCGAAACCTCGGTATCGGGAATTCCTCCGGGCAGGGCATGTGTGTCGCCCTGCAACGATGGCCGCACTGGGTAGCGACATGGGTCGTTTTGCGCGAACTTGCCCTCGCATTTGCAAAAAGCCGGGCCATCACCTCCGACGCCCGGAGCAGGATGCATCAGGCTATTGCGCACACGATTGCGATCTACAAGGCGAGCGATCCACAGGTCGAGGATTACGTCACGCCCAACGAGGAAATCATTGCCAATCTCGAGACCGTAGACAAATGGTTGGACGGCGCCCGTGCCGACAGCTGGAACGAAATCGCGGAAAAGGTCGCGGACACTTTCGACGGCGAGACGCGCGAGCAGTTCAACAGCCTGTTGATCGACCTTGAGCCCGAGTTCTGCGATGCCATTGCTCCGTGGCTGCGTACCGGTTCAATAAGGAAGCGGAACTTTGACCCGCGCATGACCGTTTCTGGTCTGCGTGACATTCTCCGCCGAAATTACACTTGGGCGCTAAACTACGACCGGACGCTCGTCTCCACGCACCAGTGCTTTTGGTACCATTCTGAGGACAATGGCGAACAACGGCGCGGCGAGCGGGTCATCGATCCGCATGAGGAGTTCGAATCTTTCATCGATCACATCGGTCTCGTACAGCGGCTCGCCTCCGTCCTGACCACCTATGAGGATGACGCGAAGGCCGGGGAGGTCGTGCTGGATCATCCGGATTTACATTACGCGATATCGCGCATCCAGTATCTCGACGGCATTCCATACGCCGAGATCCGCGATAGCGTCGCACACAGGGATTTCATCCCTGCGGATCTAATCAAGTTCTATCACGCCTGCCTCGGGATGCGCGGCGCCACGCCGCTGAGCATACGTTATGTTCGCGGCACGTTCTTTCAGGCTGAGCCGCTTCCGCAGGATCTCTCGGAGACGACGACACCGAATGTAACGCAGGTACCGACGGAAAAAGAGGTGCAGGTTTGACGCTCACTGTCGCAATCGGGGAACTCACGCGCGTTCTGCCTTGGTCTTTTCGTGCCCTTGGATATCCGTTCGGAACCGCCGACCGGGGCGCGCGGCTCGTGGCCACGGCCGCCGCGCTCGACCCGGCGGTTCTGGACCGGATTGCCGAAGCAGGTCAGCGGCCAGAGGAGGGCTTGAGGGTTTTTCGCAAGCCCAATGGCCTGAAGGTCGAGGCGAACCGATGCTCGCTCTTCGAGACCGGCGCGGTCTCGATGGACTATCTCGCGGCGCAAGCGAGCGAAGCCGATGCGGTCTTTGCGGAAGTAATCGACGCGACCGAAACGGAAGTCCTGCCAGCGGTTCTGGTGACAGGTGCAGAATACGGGCTGACCGCCGTGGCCTTCTGGGCTGGCTCCAATGGCGCGGGGTGGATGGTTGCCGCGCCAAGTCCCAACGGAACCCGGTTGCACGAAGGGAGTGACCTTGAGGCGTTGGTAAACGGCGTGGGCCATGCCGGGCTCGCCGATTGCATCCGTCAGGCGGATATGGCAGATGGCCTTGTCCTCGTCGCGACGGAGCAACCGGTCAACGTAGCCTTCGGTACGCCCGGTGCTGACGTCTCCGAGGCTGTCGCGGCGGCGAATTTCGGGGGGATTCCAGTCTCTGACAAAACCCTGAAGACACTCTATGCGCTTGAAATGATCACTTGGGCGCCCACCTCCGAGCGCTCGCGTGCGCAGGCTGGTTTTACTCCGAAACCTGCGGTGACCTCATGAACGATACGTCTAAAGATCCCGTAATAGAAGTGGATCGGCTGACCATCGCTTTCGGCAAGCAGCAGGCCGTCCACGATATCGGTTTCAAAATTCATGCGGGTGAAACCCTTGCAGTGGTGGGCGAAAGCGGCTCGGGCAAGAGCGTGACGGCGATGGCCGCCATGGGGCTGCTGCCGGCAGAGACTCACATTGGCGGTTCGATCAAACTGGACAGTCAGGAAATCGTCGGTGCGTCGGAAAACCGGCTGCGCAGGATGCGCGGTCAGACGGTAAGCATGATCTTCCAAGAGCCCATGATGAGTCTCAACCCGGTGCTTCGGGTGGGGACGCAGATAAAAGAGATGTTGCGCCAGCACCTGCCGCTCAGCGATGCCGAGGCGCGAAAGGAAGGCATCCGGCTTTTCGAGCGCGTGCGGATTCCCGACGCTGCCCGACGGTTCGATGATTATCCTCACATGTTCTCGGGCGGGATGCGCCAACGCATCATGATCGCGATTGCTCTCGCGTGCTCGCCCAAGCTTCTTATCGCAGACGAGCCCACGACCGCACTCGATGTGACTATCCAGGCGCAGATCCTAGATCTGTTGAATGACGTTCAGCGTGAGACGGGCACGGCCATCCTGTTCATCACGCATGATATGGGTGTTGTTGCCAATATGGCCGACCGTGTAATGGTCATGCGCGAGGGCGAAACCGTGGAGACGGGTAGCGTCCACGACATCTTCCACAAGCCGAGCCATCCTTACACCCGGATGCTCATCGACGCGGTGCCGAGGCTCGGGCAGGGGACCGGTCCGGATACAGATGCCAGCTACGACAGAAAACCGATCCTCGAAGTGCGCAACCTCACGACACGCTTCGACGTGAAAGGGGGGTATTTCAATCGCAAGGTTGGACGTGTCCATGCCGTGGAGGGCCTGGATTTCGAGATTTATCCGGGCGAGACGCTCTCTTTTGTGGGTGAGTCAGGCTGCGGCAAGTCAACCACGGGCCGGAGCCTCCTGTACCTGAACCCACCCGATAGTGGTGAGGTGACCTTTGACGGAAAGCTGATCAACCACGAAAACACCGCGGATCTCTCCTATCTGCGCCGCAACGTGCAGATGGTCTTTCAGGATCCATTCGGCTCTCTCGACCCCAAGCAGCGGATCGGGGCCACACTTGCCGAACCGCTCCTGTGCCATGGGCTCGCCAGCAAGGTAGAGGCGAAGGAAAAGGCCGAGCATCTTCTCGAACGCGTTGGGCTCGAAGCCGGCATGATCACCCGCTTGCCGCATGAGTTTTCTGGCGGCCAGCGCCAGCGGATCTGCATAGCGCGCGCGCTTATGCTCGATCCGAAAGTCTTGATCGCTGATGAAGCCGTCTCTGCGCTTGACGTGTCGGTAAAACGCCAGGTGATCGACCTGCTTCTCGGGCTGCAAGAGGAGATGGGCCTCTCCTATCTCTTCATCAGCCATGACATGGCCATCGTCGAGAGCGTGAGCCACCGCGTCGCGGTGATGTATCTCGGTGCGATCGTCGAGATCGGCCCACGCGCCGAGGTGATTGGCAATCCGCGCCATTCCTACACACAACGACTCATGCAAGCCGTTCCGGCGGCAGAGCCTGTCGAGAACCGCCACCGCGTGATTGGAGCGCCCGTTACCGAGTTACCATCCCCCATCCGTCCGCTGGAATACGTGCCGCCTCAGCGCAGATATCGCAGCGTCGGACCGGACCACCTGGTTGTGGAGTGAACTTGGAAGTTGCCACCGAGCTTGTAGATGTCGGAGGCATCCGAACACGCTACCTCGTGGCGGGGCAGGGGGCACCTGTGCTCCTGCTTCACGGCACTTCCTTGGCAATCGACGCAAGAGTTACGTGGCTACGCACGATACCCGCGTTGGCCGGACACCACCGTGTGTACGCGCTGGATATGCCTGGTTTCGGGGGAACCGATGCGGCGCAGGACGGCAAGCATGTCCAACGACCGGAGCGATGTGCCTTCGTACGATCCTTCATTGAGACCATCGGCTTAGAACGCTGTGCGATTGTCGGTCACTCGGAGGGCGCGTTCATCGCCACAAGGCTCGGTATCGAAACGCCCGATCTGGTTAATGCGCTGGTAATCATCACAAGCGGTGCGACGGCGCCCAGGCTGGGAACCGAACAGGATGCCGCCTGGAGCGCCGCCGCGGCCGTGGCCTACGACGTAGAAGGCGGATGCGCGACAGAAGAGGATTTTGTGGAGACCATCGGCCGGCTGAGCACAACCAACCCGCCCGACTACCTCGCCCTTCTTCGAAAGAACTACCGCGACGCTCGTAAAAATGGACAGTTCGAGCGCCTCTGCGCGTCATCGACGAAAGGAGACTACGTTAGCTATACGCAAGTTCAGGAAGAATGGCTCTTCCCATTCCTGAGTTCTATCGAGGCTCGTGCTATGCTGATCTGGGCGGGGGCCGATGAAACGGTGCCGATAGCCCGCGGCATAAAGTTACTTGAACGATTGCCGGACGCCGACATGCATATTTTGGCCGGCGCAGCGCACATGGTGATGATCGACCGACCGGAGACTTTCAATAGTATCTTGCTCGATTTTCTTTCCCGGTAGGCCAGCAAACGCGAGAACCCGCATGTCGGTAGTGCAGCAGTTCAAAGGGGAGAGAATTCCTTGGAAGAATTTGATCCGATGCCGATCTCGACGTTCCACAATGCGCGAGGCCGGTCATCAAGGACCTGGCAATGAAAGGACGCAAAATGGACAAATCAACCATCGAAGCGAAGATCGGTGAAAAAGCCGCCCGATTTCTTGCCAAGCAGCATGGGCTTTTTATCGAGGGCGAATGGGTGCCGGCGGTGAGTGGGAAGGTTTTCGACACCCATGATCCGGGTACCGGCCGCGTGATCGCACAAGTGCCGGAGGGAGAGGCAGCCGATATCGACATCGCGGTGAAAGCTGCACGCCGTGCATTCGAAGACGGACCTTGGAGCCGCATGACCCCCAGCGATCGAGGGAGGTTGCTGCTCAAACTCGCCGACCTTGTGGAAGAGAACGCTGAAGAACTTGCCGAGCTCGAAGTCCTCGACAACGGAAAGCCACTTGCGAGCGCACGGAATGGAGACGTGCCGCTCTGCGCTGAAATGTTGCGCTACATGGCGGGTTGGGCGACGAAGATCACCGGCGAGACGCTCACGATCTCGACGCCGGGAGAACACCATGCATTCACCGTGCGTGAGCCGGTCGGTGTCGTGGGACAGATCATCCCTTGGAATGCGCCTCTCCTGATCCTGTCGTGGAAATTGGCGCCGGCTCTCGCCGCCGGCTGCACGGTAATACTCAAGCCTGCTGAACAAACGCCGATTACGGCATTGCGCTTTGCCGAATTGGTTCAGGAAGCCGGAATACCGAAAGGCGTCGTTAACATCGTAACTGGCTTTGGGGAACCGGCGGGAGCGGCCATCGCTGGTCACCCGGAGATCGACAAGGTTTCCTTCACTGGGTCAAGCGAGGTGGGCCGGATTATAGTACAAGCTGCAGCCGGCAATCTGAAACGGGTATCGCTCGAGCTAGGTGGAAAATCTCCAGTGATCGTACTGCCGGATGCGGATATGTCGGTCGCTGTGCCAGGTGTCTCAAGAGGGATCTTTCACAACAGCGGACAGGTCTGTACCGCGGGGTCACGCCTTTATGTGCACAAAAAGGTGTTCGACGAAGTGGTGGACGGCATCGTGCAGCACGCCGGCGAGATCACTGTGGGGCACGGGCTGGAGGACGGGATACAGATGGGCCCCCTGATCTCGCCGGTACAATGCGATCGTGTCATGGGCTATATCACACAAGGCCGTGATGCCGGCGCCTCGATCGCGACGGGCGGGACACGGATCGAGCGGGAAGGCAATTTCATCGAACCCACGGTTCTGGTCGATACGCGACCCGACATGTCAGTCGTTCAGGAGGAGATTTTCGGCCCGGTATTGTGCGCAATGAGTTTCGACGACGACGATCTCGATCAGATCGCCAGGCAGGCCAACGACACAATTTTCGGGCTTGCTGGAAGCGTTTGGACGCAGAACCTTAGCGCGGCACACAAATTGACGAGACGAATCCGCGCCGGCCGGATTGGCGTCAACACGCACGGGTCCGTGGATGCAACGCTACCTACTGGCGGTTTCAAGCAATCCGGTTGGGGGCGAGAAAAGGGCCAGGAAGGCTTGAATCTTTATACCGAGGTGAAGTCGGTCATTATGTCACTCTAACGAGATGGCTCTGGGGAAGAGGACGGTATTTGACGGTCGGTGGTCGTCCCATTCCGGCCGGCGCCGTGAACATGGTGGTGATTGACCGACTCAAGACGTTGAATGGCATGTCGAACAAGTCTCGGAAAGGACACCGGCCGCATTGCCGTGGCCGGACAGATGCAGGCGGATATATCCACATGCCATGGGCTGCGGCCGGGCAAGAACGTCGGCCAAAGCCGTCAGCCGGGAGCCGACGCCGTGAATGAGTAGCGCATGCACACAGTCTCCTCCCTCGCGGTAGTATTGCTTCTGCGGCTATATGGTAAGGGCATTCTCCACATAACTTAGGCCCGTGCCTTGGCTGGTGCGGCGGCACTCTTCGACTGTTCGTTGCGGAAATATGGGATCACTTCTTCGCAGAATAGCTCTACAGATCTCCGCGCGCGGTGGTGCGGAAGGAAGAAGGAGGTGCCCAGCATGATGTGATTTATGCCCGCCTCGTCGCGATAGCGTTTGATTTTCTCGATGATCTGGTCCGGTGTTCCGAGAAGCATGTTCTCTGTGAGAGCCTCAGGTTGATACTCGCTTCGGTTGGCGACCGTCTCAAAATCCACAGGCTCAGGGTAGCCGTGCTTCACCTCCCCGATATTCTTGAACAGGTTTTCGAAACTGCGGCCGAAGTTGATCATGGCACGAATGGCATCCTCCTCACCGGCCTTGTCCTCGTAGACACAGCCAGTGCGCAGCGTTGCGTGCTCGGGTTTCTCGGAAGGCGACATATGACGCGTGACCTCTTCGAACTTGTTCTGTAGGTCCAGCACTTCTTCAAAGGGTTTGCGCAGTGCCGTCGACATCACGTTACAACCGTTGTTGACCGCGAAATCGAATGTGTTCTGGTCGCGCGCCGCTACCCACATCGGGGGGCGATTTTGGTCCGGGCGGGGCACGCAAGCGGTTTCCGGAAAGCTCCAGAGTTCGCCATCGTGTGCGTAATCGCCATCCCAAAGGGCCTGCACGGCCGGTATGATCTCGCGCAGGTACTTGCCGCCCTCACGCTGGTCCATACCGCCTGCCATCCGGTCGAATTCGTATTGATACGCGCCTCGGCCGAGCCCCAGCTCGAGCCGACCGCCTGTCAGCACGTCGCAAAGTGCAGCCTCGCCGGCCAGCCGGATTGGATTCCAGTAGGGCGCGGCGACAACGGCTGTGCCGAGCCTGATGTGGTCTGTCTGCGAGGCCCAATGGCTCAGCAGCTGGAATGGATTCGGTGAGATCGTTAGTTCGATCGTGTGGTGCTCCGCTGTCCAGGCGATATCGAAACCGCCTTGATCGGCAATCCTAACGAGTTCCAACGCCTCGGCGGCGATTTCGACTGTGGATTGCCCGGGTTCGGGTCGCCCCATGTTAACAACAATCGAAAATTTCATGCGTCTGCTCCTTTTGCGTGTTTTGTGCGTCCGGTTAATGCTGAACGCGCATGATGAAGGCGTTCTGTTCACTGCCAGAGTAATCGATCACCGCGATCTTGATGCGGCGGAACTCATCTATTGCAGCGAAGCCTTTGTGCTTGCCGTAGCCTTACTCCTTGAAACGGCCAGACGGTTGCATGACAGTTGGGCTGCGGATGGTGTTTGACCAGACCATCCCAGCCTGAACTCGGGTCCACTCCTGCCCAGCGTTCCGGTCGTAACTGGGAAATGGTTCCCTCTTGGATGGCCATTGACGCTAATCGGCAGGCAAGTGCCGACGAGGTATTCGGGCGCCAGGTTGACCATCAGATGCTGTCCTTACCGTTTAAGGCGAGATCCCAAGGCATCGGCTCTCCAGCGAAGCGCGCAACGTGGCCACTGTGCCGCGTGCTGTCGGCGTAGAGCCCGAAGGACCCGTTACGGAGTTCCTCGAAGTATCTGCGGATCATGGCACGAACGCCGCGCGCGGCGATCTTTTCGTATGGGATCTCGCCGGCTGGAAAGAGACGCAGCACCTCTGACAGTTCGCCATCTGTCTCGAGCGTGCCTTGGAAAAACATCCATGTTCCCTTGTCTTCGGGATCATCGAACACCGAGTAGAGCACGTTCCACTGAGCTCGTGCCCCAGCCCTTGAAAGATGTTGCTCAAGGCTGGACCGCGCAGCGCGAAAGCCCGGCTCACGCTCGCCCATGGGCAGGCTCCAGTTGCCGTTGCTCATCTCCAGCAGGACGCAATCATTCAAGCCCAGAAGCGCACCGATGCGCAGGCTACCCTCCGTGTGATCCGAAACCAATGCACCGAGCGAGGTAGGTGCTTCGAGATACTGGCCGCGCAGGTAGACTAGGGGCTCCTGCTCGGTGTGCGCGAAGGCATCCACACGGCCGATTATTATAATGTGATCGCCGGCATCAACGATCTGGTGGGGCGTGCAGTCGAACCATGCGGCAACCCCCTCGATTAGCGGGGCGCCTTTTCCGCCGAGGCTCCAGTCCACGGTCGCGAAACGTTCCTTCATTGAGGTCGCGAACCGGTGCGACACCTCGGCCTGTTGCGATGACAGGATGTTCACAGCAAAGGATTTCGCGTTCGAGAAGATATTGATTTTCGAGGAGGACTTGGCAAGGCAGATTAGAAGCAGCGGCGGATCGAGTGATACCGAGGTGAAGGAATTCGCTGTGAACCCAAATGGGGTGCCTTTCTCGTCTGCTGTGGTAACCACCGTTACCCCGGTCGCGAATGCGCCAAACGCGTGGCGGAGGGCTTGTTTGTCTTCTGTCTTGATCGCGCCGGCACTGGACATCTGCGGGGGCTCACCTTCGTCTCTGCGTATTCGAGACTCAGTCTAGGTCACCGGTCGGGCTCGTATCCTCAGGGGAATTCGACAACTTAGCGCATATTTTTTTCTAGGTTTTGTAGGATTTTCGGAGTCGGTAGAGGCGCAGGGCCAGCTCAAGTTCAAAGCATTGCTCGGAGTCCGAGAGGTTGAGATTGTGCCTTTCCGAAAGGCGCTCCAAACGATAGCGCATTGTTGAGACATGAATCCCCAGAACGTCCGCTGAGTCCTGCAGGCGCCGAGCGTTGGCGAGGTAGGTGCTTAGGGTTTCGAGTGCGACGCGTCCTTTGTTTGAACCGCCATCGGCGATCGGTTCGATCGTCTTTATGAGAAAATCGTTGGTCATCGTTTCGCTCAGCGACGCCATGAGCGTGGCGAAGGCTCCGACATTTCCTCCCGATATCCAACCGCGTGCGCCCATGCTTTCTGCAATCCTCAGGTTGCGGTCGCACACCTGATGGGCTTCGGAAATCTGCTCAAGGTTCGGGATGGGGTCGGAAACCGTTATTGGCGCTTGGTCCGGAATGGCTGGGCGGACTCGTTCATAGAAAGCGTCGCGCGATTGGGGGTCGACTATCTCGTCACTGTCGTGGAGCAGGAAGTAAACCGTCTCGTTGATCGTGCAGGACACTGCCTGCCCGAAGGACTGCTGTACCCTGCGGATGACAAAGCCATAGGCCCCGTCATCCAGAGCCTCCCTCGGTGGGCAACGGATCGCGAGAAGGCGCATGACGCCGTTAAGCTCGAAATCCAGCACACCGGCTTCCTCGAGCAGTTCCTCGTGGTTGTTGAGATCACCGTTGAAAAGCCGTTTCATTAACCTTTGCGCGGAATGACCGCGCACACGGAACGCGACGTAATTGCGGAGGATCAGCGTGGAAAGTGCGAACTGGCCGGCCTGCAATGCAATCTCGGCCTGTGGGGTCATCTCGCTCGGATCTACCAGGAAGAGTGCCCCGACACGACTGCCGTCGATGTCCAAGCTGCGCACATGTGTTCTCAGAGACGAACCGTCCGGGAGATTTGTCGTAACAGTTTGGCCGCCTCGCGCGGGTCCTCGACTCAGGGTCTGCTGGATAATGGCATCAGGGATGCGAGGCTGTATGACGTTCATCAGCTCGGCGTTGGCATCTCCATCCGTCAGTGCCCGTCCAGTCGTGAGGTCCACCGCGAACCAGCCGGTTGGGAAAAGCCGTGAGAGAATGCGCAGGAAATCTTGCGAGCGTTCTAGTTCAAGCGTCGTGGCCAGCGCTTCCGTCATGTTCGCCACGAGTTCGCGCATTTCTTGGGCATCTGCGCTCTCCTTTGCCATAGCCTGCATCCGACGTACGGCGATGTCGGCAAGATCTGCGAGGCACTGCAGGAATCCCATTTCGGCCTCATCCACCTCGACGACCTTGAAGGAATATACCGAGAACACGATGGCGCGCCCCTCGGCATCGGGAAACTTGAGCGGGATCAGTACGACCGTACGGTATCCCCGTCGGATCGCGTCTTCCTGGAAGTTCGGGTAATCGTCTTGCTCGGAGGCGTCGGAAAGAACCATGGGCTGGCCTGTCTCGACTATCCGCACGAGCGGGCTGCCGCTGGCCTCCCACTGTCGCATCAGCGTATCGGAGCGCGGGCGGACGGGGTCGTACCGCACGATTGGCATCGTCATATGTCGCTCGAGATCTAGCGCTTGGATAGTGCTGGTGGACCAGTTCGAATGCATGCACACGCCCTCGGTCAGCCGGCGCAGCGCTTCATGCAGGTTCCGGCTTTCATGGACGAGGCGGGCGATCTCAGAGATTTTCTGGAACTTCTGAATGCTTTCAGCGTCTTTCGCTCTAGTGTTGGCCGCGAGTGGCGCTTCAGACATCGAAAATCCCTTCGGCAAGGTGTTGGATTTGGGAGAGGATGACCTCAGCGGAGGCCACCTGTCCGAAGTTCCGGGCAAAGGCTACTAGGGTCGCGTCGTGCATCTCCGGGTCATTGGAAGCGACGAGGTCGGAGGCTATGACTGTTCGGTAGCCGTGGTGCACCGCGTGGCGCGCCGTATCCTCGACACACATTTCAGTAATCGTCCCGGTGACGATCAGGCCGTCGGTGCCAAGGGCTTGGAGTCGTTGATTCAAGTCGGTTCCGTGAAAGGCGCTGAAGAACGGTTTTTCGATCATGACTTCGGTCGGTTCCGGCGCCAGCTCGTCGACGATATCGGCGCCATCGCGTGAGGAGCGGAGGTCTTCGTAATATCGGCAGACACCGGGAACGCACGCCCGGACAGGTGGGTCGATCAGCTTAAGCCAGCCGAGGTGGCCACTCAAATGTTCATAGCCCGGCGTGGCCACGTAGCGTGTGAATATGACCGGCAAACGCGCCGCTCGGACCTTAGACAGCAGCGTCTCAAGTCTCGGCAGGAGCGCGCGCGCTGCAGGCACTTCCATCGGCGCACCGGTGCGGACGAAATCGTTCTGCATATCGATAATAACAAGCGCGGGATTCTTTATCGCGTTCAGCATCCGTGCGAGACCCTTTCTATCCGAATTCAACCATAGCATTGTTGGAGGCCTAGGAAATTCCGCAGATTTGCGAATTTTATAAGGAATGATTCCTACGCATTGTAGGAAGACTGAGCATGTCCTCTGCTATTGAATTCCCCCCAAGGGGTGCGGTTCCGAAGCACGGCTGCCACCTGCAGAAAAGAGGAAACGTCGGCGTGACGAACAGGATCGAGGTCAAGAACCTCTACAAGATATTTGGCGACAATACCGACCAGGCACTACGCCTGCTTGATCAGGGGATGACAAAGGATGAGCTTCTCGCCGAGACGGGAAGTGTCCTTGGGGTGGATAATGTTTCTCTAGAAGTCCCCGAAGGCGCGATCTTCGTTATTATGGGGCTATCGGGATCAGGCAAATCCACGTTGGCGCGCTGCGTCAATCGGATCCTGGAGCCCGAGGCCGGGCAGGTCCTGCTGGACGGGGAAGACGTCACAGCCGTTGATATGGACAAGCTCCGTGAGATTCGCCGCCGGCGCATGACAATGGTATTTCAAAGCTTCGGCCTCTTCCCCAACAAGACTGTGATCGACAACGTCGCCTTCGGCTTGAAGATCCGGGGCGTCCCGCAGAAGGAACGGCACAGGAAGGCCGGCGAGATACTCGAGATCGTGGGCCTCTCGGCTTGGGGCTCACACCGGCCCGGTGCACTAAGCGGCGGTATGCGCCAGCGCGTAGGGCTGGCGCGGGCGTTGGCGACGGAGGCCGACGTCCTGATTATGGATGAGGCGTTCAGCGCCCTTGACCCGCTCATTCGAAACGAGATGCAGGACGAGCTTCTGCGTCTTCAGGAGAGCCTTAACAAGACTGTTCTTTTCATCACGCACGATTTCCAGGAGGCACTTAGGATTGGTAACCGTATCGCGATCATGTCCGACGGAGCCATCGTGCGCGAGGGTGCGCCGCAGGAAATTGTCGAGGATCCGCAGCACGAATACGTCGCAGCCTTCACCAAGAACGTAGACAGGGCAAGGCTTTTCGACGCTCGCTCAATTATGCGGCCCGGTGAGCCCGGCGACTTCGAAATCGATGACCAGAAACGCGTGAAAGGGGTCCGTCTGCCCGGTAACGTGGAACTCTTGAAGGATTTCGTGAAGGTAAGCCCGGGTGCCAAGCTGCTTGAGGTGGCCGAATGTGCTCGTAGCGGACAGCCTATCGCTGTCGTTGACGACAAAGGGGAATATTGCGGGCACATCCCCATGAGTGCACTTCTCGCCGGGATCACCGGCGCGCATCAAACTGATGTCACGAGAGGCCGCACGCATGTTTGATATGGAAGAATACACCATTCCGCTCGACGACTGGATCCAGACCGCGATCGAGTGGATCGCCACGAATTTTCGCCCGTTCTTCCTAGCGATAAAATGGCCCGTGGAAGGGCTGCTGAACTTCATCCAGGACACACTTCTTGCAGCACCACCGCTACTCATCCTGCTCGTTTTCGCTGCTGTGGCGTGGTGGATCGCAGGCCGTGGGCTCGCCATCTTCACCGCTGTCGCGCTATTCTTCCTGATGCTGATCGACGTTTGGCCGGAAGCGATGACGACGTTGGCCCTGATCGCGACAGCGATCGTGATGTGCGTGATCATCGGGATTCCGACGGGCATTCTCTGTGCGCGAAGCGATCTCGCCTGGCGCATCGTGCGGCCGGTGCTCGACATTATGCAGACGACGCCGAGTTTCGTCTATCTTGTGCCAGTGGTCATGCTATTCGGGGTCGGTACCGTTCCGGGAGCGGTTGCGGTGATCGTGGTCGCGGTGCCCCCGCTCATCCGTTTTACCAACCTTGGAATCCGACTGGTGGATCGCGAGCTTGTGGAGGCCGGCATTGCCTTTGGCGCGACGGATCGCCAGCTTCTCTGGGAGGTGCAGTTGCCGCAAGCCCTGCCGACGATCCTCGGAGGGCTGAACCAGACGGTGCTAATGGCCATGGTCATGGCGGTCATCGTTGCCATGATTGGCGCCGAAGGATTGGGCCTTGTGGTGCTGCAGGGGCTAGGGCGCCTCGACGTGGGTCGTGCCGCAGTAGGGGGCATTGGCATCGTACTACTAGCTATCATTCTGGACCGACTAACCCAAGCCATGGCGCAGCGAGACGACGACAAGCCGAAGCGTCGCTCGGGCATCCGCGCAGCCATCCAAAAGACATTCACCGGCGACAAAGGGGCCCGTCTTGCTACCGGCGACGGAAATCCGAATGGCGGTGCATGAGCGCTCGGGCATCGGGCGTTTACAGCGCTGCGCCGCGAAGCGGCGCAGCTGATGAAAACTTGGCGCCGGCACGATCCACGCCATCAATAATCAAGTCAACCAGCAGGAGAAAATGGAAATGCAGAACATGCTTTGGAAACTCATATCGGCCACGGCCATCGTGGGCATCGGATTTCCCGCGCTAGCGCAAGACCTTCCCGGCGAGGGGAAAACGATCAACTTTGCGCGCAACGACAGCCTTGGTGCGCAATACGTGCAAGACGAAATCCTCGTCAACCTTCTCGAGAAACTTGGTTACGACGTTCAAATACGTACGCTGGGAATTGCAGCTTTTCTTCAGGCAGCCTCGCAGGGTGACATGGATATCACCGGCGACATAAACATGCCGCAGCGTAAACCTCAGGTCGATACGGTTTCCGACAAGGTGGTTCTTCTTGGAGAAGGCACGATTGGCGGTGGCGGCGGTACCAACGGCTATGTCATC
Source organism: Roseovarius salis (assembly GCF_044472985.1). Classification (NCBI taxonomy): domain Bacteria; kingdom Pseudomonadati; phylum Pseudomonadota; class Alphaproteobacteria; order Rhodobacterales; family Roseobacteraceae; genus Roseovarius; species Roseovarius salis. Next base: position 69,516 of record NZ_JBISDG010000020.1, read on the forward strand.
GACAAGGCCACTGCGGAGGAATACGACATCACCGACCTTAGCCAGTTGGCCGATCCTGAACTGGCGAAGTTGTTCGACTCCGACGGAGACGGAAAGGCCAACCTTGCGAATTGCAATCCGGGATGGAGCTGCGGTGATGTCGTCGACTACCAGTTGGAAGAGTTCGGGCTAATGGATACCGTCGAATCCGTCCGGGCGAGGTACGAACCCCTGCTGGCAGAAGTTTTTGCACGGTACAATCAAGGTGAGTCTGTATTGTACTACACATGGAGCCCTTCGTTCGTAACGCAGGAATTGAAGCCTGGAGAAGACGTAGTGTGGCTCCCGATACCGTATGGTGCGCTTCCCGAAGGCGTCTCGTCTGCTGGTGGCCACGCCGTACATGGCATTGAAGGCTGCGCCGGCGGGCAGGATCCCTGCATGATGGCTACCGGTTCTTGGAATTGGAAGTTGGCGGCCAATCGCGAGTTCGTGGAGAATAACCCTGCCGTCGAGAAGCTGGCGGAAACGGTACAGTGGCCGTTGTCGACCTGGTCGAACTGGGAGGGCAAAATGAAGGAGGATACCTCCGATCGGGCTATCGAAGCACTCGCCGAGGCCTGGATTGCGGAGAACACGGACACTGTAGAAAACTGGTTGGCCGACGCCCTCGCCGCGGCAAACTAAATTCTGCTAGGTTTGCTCATCCGGCCGGGTTGCCCGGCCGGATGAGATCGAGAAATTCACTCGGAGGCGAGACCCGCGGGCTATCATGCAACGAGTCTCTTGGCCGGCATGAAGCTTTGACGCCCGATCGCTCCCGATCCGAGCAATCAGCTAAACCTGTAAAGGACCGCTCAATGTCCAACTCGTGTACCGCGACTCCGCTTGTTGAAGATGACAAAACCCGCGTCACCCGCTTCGATTTCGAACCGGGGCAGGAAACTGGCTGGCACGTGCATGAATTCGACTATGTCATCGTGGCGCTGACGGAATGTAACATGGAGCTCGTGGAGCCGGGCGGAAATTCCCGGAAGACGATCGTAGCAAACGGAACAGCCTACCGCCGCTGTGCTGGAGTCGAGCACAACGTGATCAACGCTGGATCTTCCCCAATGTCCTTTATCGAAGTGGAGATGAAGTAGCTCGTACCGAGCTGAACCAAAACAACTGAGTGCCGTCGCCTCAGGATGTGGGCGTAGTTCGTTGCACCTTTCTTTAAGTGGTCGCGTAGGGGGCCACTATGCGCCTCGGTCATTGTGACCTGCCACGGGATTTTTCCTCCACTTGGAACTAGAGTCCGACCCATCGAAGGGACGGAAAATGAAGCGATCAAGATTTTCGGAAGAACAGATCATC
>NZ_JBISDG010000021.1:0-70123 GCF_044472985.1 Roseovarius salis
GGCGGCGGGCGGCACGGCCTCCGCGCTGCCGCGGCTCGAAGGGTTCTGACCCCCGCGCGGCGGATCGGCTGCGGAGATGGTCGGCGGCGCCTTGCCCGCGCACCTCCCGGCCGGCGCACGGGTCGTTCCTCATGCGAAGGTCACGAAGCGCCCGAACGGCATCTCGCGCAGCCGCTTGCCGGTCGCGGCGGAAATGGCCCCCGCCAGCACCGGCGACGATCTGGGCGTCGGGGCCCGGGAACAGACAGATCCTGCCGACCCATCTGCGACGCCATGACGGACGGCATCGCGATCGAAAGGTCCAGGGTGTCGACAGCTCCCCGCGCGACCCGGCCGTTGACGCGGGCGATGGCGATCTGGCGCGGGAACTCCTCCGCCGTGTCCTCTTCCCGGTTGCAGGTAAACATGACAGGCACGCCGGGCAACTGAACCGCGACCTCCGCCCGCGCGTTTCAGCCGCCCGCGGCACTTTCTGTCAATCTCTGCAGCGCCCCCCTCATCCTTTCAATATAGCCTGCATCGCCTTCGATGCCGTCCAGCGCGGCCAGCATGCCAGCGGGATCCTCGTAGGCAAGCCAGACCTGCCCGGACGCATCCTCGTGCACGAGCACCCTGAGCGGGAGGTAAAGGCCCGCAAGCGCGCTATCCTGCATCGCGGGGCTGCCGAGCCGGGGATTGCCGAAAACCAGCAGTTGCGCCGGCGCGAGTTCCACCCCCGCCGACGCGGCCCCGGCGCCGTGATCGATCCGCGCAAAGACGGTGGCACCAGCCGCTTTCACAGCCCTTTCCAGCGCATCCATCGTGGCGGGCACGTCGCGCTCTGCCGCCACCTTCACGATGTCGCCCGCAGCGAGCGCCGGCCCCGTCAGCCCCATGAAAGCGGCCAAGATCCAGCGTTTCATGACATCCCTCCCCTGCCGACATGAACGATTTGCCACCATCCTCTGGCATGTCGGGGGATTTGCCCATAAACACCTTCGTGAAGAGCTTTCGAACGGCGGCCCCATGCTCAAGACCCGCATCATTCCCTGTCTCGACGTGGCCGACGGCCGCGTCGTCAAGGGTGTCAATTTCGTCAACCTGCGCGACGCGGGCGATCCGGTGGACGCGGCCAAGGCCTATGACGCCGCAGGCGCAGACGAGCTGTGTTTTCTCGACATCCATGCCACGCATGAGAACCGCGGCGTGATGATGGACGTTGTCACCCGGACGGCAGAGCAGTGCTATATCCCGCTCACGGTCGGTGGCGGCGTACGCACGGCAGAGGACGTGCGCGCGCTGCTGAATTCAGGGGCCGACAAGGTCAGCTTCAACTCGGCCGCCGTGGCCCGGCCGGAGGTGGTGCGCGAGGCCGCTGACCGGTTCGGCAGCCAGTGCATCGTCGTTGCGATCGATGCCAAGACCGTCGCGCCCGGCAGGTGGGAAATCTTCACGCATGGCGGACGCAGGCCCACCGGCGTCGACGCGGTGGCTTTCGCAAAACAGGTCGAGGCACAAGGCGCGGGTGAAATCCTGCTCACCTCCATGGACCGCGACGGCACGCGCGAGGGGTTCAACATCGCGCTGACGCGGGCGATATCTGACAGCGTGTCGATCCCGGTCATCGCATCGGGCGGTGTGGGAACACTCGACCACCTCGTCGAAGGGGTCACCAGGGGTGGCGCCTCCGCCGTCCTCGCCGCCTCGATCTTTCATTTCGGAGAGTTCACCATCGCGGAGGCCAAGGCGCACATGGCCGCGGCCGGTATTCCGATGAGGCTTGGATCATGACGCTGGACGAACTGGAGCGGATCATCGCCGCGCGCGCGGACGCCCCGCCCGAGGAAAGCTGGACCGCCAAGCTCGTTGCCAAGGGGCCCGAAAAGGTCGCCGAGAAATTCGGCGAAGAGGCGGTCGAGGCCGTCATAGAAGCTGTTCGCGACGACCGGGAACGTCTAACCGCCGAGGCGGCCGACGTCCTCTTTCACCTGTTGGTGATGCTGCATGTGCGCGGCGTCTCCATTGCCGACGTAATGCGGGAACTGGACCGCCGGCAAGGGCAGTCGGGTCTCGAGGAAAAGGCCGCGCGCAAGACCTGATCGCGTCAGAGCTTGGAAGAGATGACGCCCGTGTTGAAGCCCCCCATGCGCAACTCGCCGAATAGGCGCTGATACTCGATCTTGGGGCAGCGGTTCATCACGACATCCACGCCCCGCGCCCGCGCCTTGGCCGCGGCTTCGGGGTGTTCCACACCGATCTGCATCCATATCGTCTGCAGATCCGGAAAGGTTTCGAGCGCCTCGTCCACTATCGCGGGGACGTGCTCGGGGCGCCGGAAGATATCGACCATGTCGACGCCCCCCTCGATGTCGCCAAGCGATGCCCGCACCGTTTCCCCGAAAGCGGTCTTGCCGGCATGGACGGGATTGACCGGGACAACGTCGAATTTCTTGAGCGAAAGGTACCGCGCGACGTAGAAGCTGGGGCGGACCTCATTGAGGGACACGCCCACCACGGCAATGCGGCGCGTGCGGTTGAGGATGTCACGCAAATGGCTGTCGGAATAGGTTTCGCTCATGGTCGCTCCGGTTTCTGGGACGCACTTACACCATGGACATGCGTCGGGCCAAACAAAACCGTCCAAAAAAAGCGCCCGGGCAAGGCCCGAGCGCCAGTCGCGGAACGAGGGACAGTGAAAGAAGCACCGGTGTTCCGTATCGATGCTTCACCATCATAGATAGGGGCGCGGCGGAGGATAAAAAGAGGATGTAATATAGCTGTGAACAGCAGGCGAACACCGGCGTGTTCAGTCGAAAATATCCTCGATCTCATCCCATAATTCCTCGAACACGCGGCGCATGAAGGGTTTGCGCCGCTTCGGTGCGGATTTGCGCGTCCGCTTGCGCCAGTCCTTGCCGGAGGCCGCCGGTCTTTCCCGCGGGTATTCGCGCGGAAATTCCGGCACGCCGCGCCGCCGCGCCGCGGAGGCAGGCCCCTTGCGCGTGTCCGGCTTCGCTTGCGCCGGTCTTGGGATCGCCTTCATGTCGTGCAGGGGCGCGCCGCAGGCCGCGCATGTCAGCTCGTGCCGCGCCCTGTCCATCACCAGCACGGAGCGGGTTCCGCAGTAGCAGCATGTCGCGATCTTCCGGCCTTCAGGCATGGCGTGCAGGTCTCCCCTTCGTCGTCGGATAAATGTGCCTGCCGGGCGGTTTCAAGAGGCCTGACCGGTGCGGCACTGCGCCGCGTACAGCGCGACGGCCGCCGCGTTGGACACGTTCAGCGACCCGAACCCGCCCGCGGCGCCGATCCGCACGAGATGGTCGGCCCGGCTGCGGGTCTTTTCCCTCAGGCCGGCCCCCTCGGCCCCGAGCGCCAGCGCGACCGGCCGCCCGCCGCCCTCGTCAAGCGCGGTTTCGAGGGTGACCCGGGCCGCCCCGTCAAGCCCCAGCACGAGATACCCCAGCTCTTGCAACGTACCGATCGCGTCGGCCAGGTTGCGCACCCTGAGATATGGCTGCCGCTCCAGGGCGCCGCTGGCGGCCTTGGCCAGCGCGCCGGTCTCCGGTGCCGAATGGTGGCGCGGCGCCACCACTGCGCGCGCTCCGAACACCTCGGCCGAGCGCAGTATCGCGCCCACGTTGTGCGGGTCGGTCACCCTGTCCAGCATGACGATGCGCGGCGGGTGCCTGCCCTCGCCCATCGCCAGATCGGTCAGGCTGCCCCAGTCCAGCGGCCTGACTTCCAGCGCGGCCCCCTGGTGGACAGATTGCGGATCGATCGGTGCAGGGAACTTGCGGGCATCCGCCATTTCGGGGATCACCCCCGCCGCGTCCAGCTCCGCCTCGCCCAGACGCTTCCGGGCATTGGTGGTCAGGATCAGCCGCAGCTTGACGCGCGCGGGGTTGGCAAGCGCCTCCCGGACCGCGTGCAGGCCGAACAGCCAGACCGTCTCGGCCGCGGCCGCCCGCTTGGCCTGTTCCTTTTCCACCACCCAACGGGGTTTTTTCGCCGCCATCGCACCCTTCCTTGTTCCGGCGGGGACAATGCGGGCCGATCAGCGCGGTCGCAAGCCAATTTCCGGTTGACGCGCAAAATCCGCGCTTCTAAATACGCCGCTACCGTCACGGGCGCGACCCGGCGGGTCGTGGGCGACAGGCCGCAAGGTGTGGCAGGGGACTGTAACTCCCTCGCGGAGACGCATGCTAGGTTCGATTCCTAGGTCGCCCACCACTCAATCACTTCAGAAAATCCTCCCAGTCCACTGATCTGTCAGTGGAAATTGATGAAGTATATGATCAGTGCCACGGCCGACACCGGCACGACGTATACCCCCCAGATCAACTTGCGGCGCAGCGAGTGCTCGTAATCCCGCATGCCCTCATCGATATACGTGTCGAGATCGCCGGGCCGGCCTTCCTCTTCCCACCAGCGCTTCAGCTTGTCGCGCCGGACGGAACGCGAATACAGCGACAGCGAAAGATAGATCACCGTCAATACGACGAAACCGACAACCACGAGCCGCGCGAGCGCTACCATGCACGCCCCCCGTTCCCGCCTGCGCGGCGATCTCCGCGTGGGCCCCGCTCGAATCTTTGCATCATCGCGTCAACAACTCCACCGTTTCATCCGATATGGCACCAAGCCCGCTTGGACCGTGCAGATTGTGAGAAAGATCGTTCGGATAGACCTCGGTCCAGTAATAGCCGTCGCTTTCGCGCACGAGAACGACCGCATGCTTGGCGTCGGCGAAGCAGACCCGCGTGACGGTGCGCTGATTGTAAAAGAGACCCTTAACTGTCTGGTAGCATGGCCCTTTTTCCGGCCAGACGCCACCATAGCCGGTTCGGGCGATCTGCTGGAACCCGCGCGTGACAAGCCATTTCTGCGTGGTGGCCGGACTTTCCCCGCGCTTGGCCAGACGTTCGGCGATCACGTGTGGCGATGGCGCGACGGGCTGCTTTATCTTGGCGCACCCGCCAAGGCTCAACGCCAGTATAGAGGCCCCAAACACAATGGCAGCTTTCATATTTCCAACCATGATCACGATTCAATTCCGGTAAAATGACAATATACACCCCCAAATCGCACTAAACGCCGATTTGTGCCCACTCTTGATCACCGGGGGCGTCAGCCGCCTGTCCTGCGCGCCGGCCCCGCCCGGTGGGACGGGTTGGCAGAGGACGGTCATGCGTTCATGTGACATGCGCGGCGCGCTCCGATCCATGAGCCGGGGACGTGGCAACTCATCCCTTCTGCCCCGCGCCATCGGTCATTATACTGCGCCGGAGCAGGCAGGCGTACGGGTTCGAGTATGGCCGAAAAGGCGATGAAAAACCAACCCTTTAACATCATGGTCGTCGGCCAGGGTGGACGGCTGCAGTACGAGGCGATCCTGTTCGCCGCCTCGCTGCAGGCGCATGCGCCGGAATTTGCAGGCCGTCTTTTCGTGGCCGAGCCGCAGCCCGGGCCGCTCTGGACTGCCAACCCGGCGATGCGCGGCGGCGACACGCGCGCTCTGCTGGAACGGCTGGGCGCCACGATCGTCCCCTTCGAAAGCCGGCATTTCGGCGAAGCGTACCCGTACGGGAACAAGATAGAGGCGCTCTTCGCGCTCCCCGAAGGCGAACCCTTCGTCTTTTTCGACACGGATACGCTGATCCTCGACAACCTGTCGCGCGTTCCCTTCGACTTCAGTCGGCCGACGGCCTCCCTACGCAGGGAAGGGACGTGGCCACAGATCGAGCTTTACGGCCCCGGCTATACCGCCATCTGGAAATCGTTGTATGACAGGTTCGGGCTGGATTTCGAAAGCTCGCTCGACACGTCCTGGCCGGATGAATTCTGGCGGCGATACCTCTATTTCAACGCGGGTTTTTTCTTCTACCAATGCCCACGCCTGTTCGGCCAGCGCTTCCTCGATTACGCGCTCAGCATCCGCGACGATCCGCCACCGGCGCTGGTCTGCCAGTCACTCGACCCGTGGCTCGACCAAGTGGCGCTTCCGCTGGTGATCCATTCCCTTGGCGGCGGGCGCAACGTGTTGCCGCAGGGCCTGCTCGATGGCGAGGTCAGTTGCCATTACCGCCTGCTGCCACTGCTCTATGCCCGCGAATCCGACCGGGCCGTGCAGGTGCTGGAAGAGGTGAGCGCCCCCAACCACGTCAAGAAGGTGCTCAAGAAGCACGACCCGGCCCGCTTCATGATCTATCACGGGCGGGGGCGCAAGGTGCGCGCCCTGTTCGACCGCGACAACCTCCCGCGCAAGGAACAGGCCATCCGCAACAAGATCAAGCGCAACGGATACTGGATGCGCTGACGCCCGGCACCGCGGCCCGGCATTTTTACAAACGTCCCGGTTTGTCGTATTCTGGGAACCCGCCTTGCGCAGCGGCCCCCATGGAGGTCGGCATGTCCCCGATCAAGTCGCTCATCCTTTCCGCCCTCGCCGCCGGCCTGGCCGCCGGCTGCAGCCCCGGGCAGGCGGACGTCCGCCAGTTCGAGGTGCGCGTGGACGGAGGCTTCCACACCGTTACCGAAACCCGCCCGACCGCCCCGATACTCGGCGCGGCCCGCGCGCCGATGCGCACCGTGCGGGTGAACGGCCGCGATGTCCCCTGTGCCGAGCTGCCCTGCGCCCGCGAGGTGCGCGCCGCACGCGGTCAGGCGCGGGCGGATATCGACGCGTTCCGCAAACCGCCGCCCGGCGCGGACCTGACCACGGAATAGGCCCGGCAACAACGTTGTTGTCGAAACCGGCATCTTGACCTACCCCTTGGACGGATATCCAATGGAGGGGACAAATGGCCTACGGCTTCGACACTTTGCAAATCCACGCGGGGGCGCGGCCCGATCCGGCCACCGGCGCGCGGCAGACGCCGATCTATCAAACGACCGCATACGTGTTCCGCGATGCCGAGCACGCGGCGGCGCTCTTCAACCTTCAGGAAGTGGGATACATCTACTCGCGCCTCACCAACCCGACCGTGGCCGCCCTGCAGGAGCGCATGGCCACGCTGGAGGGCGGCGCGGGCGCCGTCTGCTGCTCATCCGGCCACGCCGCCCAGATCATGGCGCTCTTCCCACTGATGGCGCCGGGCTGCAACGTCGTGGTGTCGACCCGCCTCTACGGGGGGTCCGTCACGCAGTTTTCCCAAACGATCAAGCGTTTCGGCTGGGAGGCGAAGTTCGTTGACATCGACGATGCAGAGGCGATCCGCGGCGCCATCGACGACAACACCCGCGCCATATTCTGCGAGTCGATTGCCAACCCCGGCGGGCACATCGCGGATCTGGACGCGGTCGCGAAACTCGCTGACGCGGCCGGCCTGCCGCTGATCGTCGACAACACGTCGGCCACGCCGTATCTCTGCCGCCCGATCGAGCACGGGGCAACGCTGGTTGTGCATTCCATGACCAAGTTCCTCACCGGCAACGGCACGGTCACGGGGGGCTGCGTGGTGGATTCGGGCAAGTTCGACTGGTCGGCCAGCGGCAAGTTCCCCTCCCTGTCCGAACCCGAGCCTGCCTATCACGGCCTCAAGTTCCACGAGACCTTCGGGCCGCTTGCCTTTACGTTCCACGGCATCGCCGTCGGCCTGCGCGATCTCGGCATGACGCTCAACCCACAGGCGGCGCATTATACGCTGATGGGGATAGAGACCCTCAGCCTGCGGATGCAGCGGCACTGCGAGAATGCCGAGCGGGTTGCCGGCTGGCTGGAAAACCACGACGCGGTGGACCATGTCACCTATGCCGGGCTGAAATCCTCGCCCTATTACGACCGCGTGGCCAAGATCTGCCCCAAAGGCGCGGGCGGGCTGTTCACCGTGGCCCTCAAGGGGGGATACGAGGCCTGCGTGAAGTTCGTGGACAGCCTCGAACTTTTCAGCCACGTGGCCAACCTCGGCGACACGCGGTCGCTGGTCATCCACTCGGCCTCGACCACGCACCGCCAGTTGACACCCGAGCAGCAGGAAGCCGCCGGCGCCGCGCCAAACGTGGTGCGAATCTCCATCGGGATCGAGGATGCCGACGACATCATTGCCGACCTCGACCAGGCGCTGGCGAAAGCCCGGGGGTGACATGGAGCGCAGGCCCGAGCCCCGGCCACAAGATGATGGGGCCGGGTCTGCCTTTTCCTTGCGATGAAGCTGCTATAGACTCCAAGCTGAAGAGGCCGTCTGCCGAGTTGAACTCCGGGTGCTAACGCATTGCCTATGAGACCGAATTTTGCGCTGATGCTTTCCTTCGAAGGGATCAGCCTCCTCCACCGGACCCATGCGGGCTGGCACCTTGTGGGCGAGGTCCGGCTCGACAGCGCGACTCTCTCTGGCGATCTCGCCGAACTGGCCGGCAAGGCGCGGGCGCTCGATCCCACCGGGCTGCGCAGCAAGCTCGTGATCCCCGACGAGCAGATCAAGTATCTTGGCTTCGACACGGAGGCGACGGACGGCGACCAGATCGAACGCGAGGTGCGCAGCGCCCTCGACGGCGCGACGCCTTACACGCTCGCAGAGCTTTCTTACGACTGGTCCATGCGTGGCGGCCATGTCCATGTCGCCGCGGTGGCGCGCGAAACGCTGGCCGAAGCCGAGGATTTCGCGCTGGAGCACGATTTCAACCCCATGTGCTTCGTCGCGATGCCCGGAGAGGACGTCTTTGCCGGTGAGCCCTATTTCGGCGAAACCAAGCATGCCGGCCGGGTCTTGGGCCCCGACGAGACGATCGCCCGCGAAGACGAGGTGATCCGGATCGTCGGGGCCGCGCAACTGCCGGAACCCGAGACGGTGACCGAAGAGGAGGCTCCGGAGCCGGTCGAGACGCCGCCGCCCGCGCCACAGGCGGAAGAAGACGGCCGTTCCATGGAGGAAGGCGCTTCCGCCCCGGAGCCGCCGGCCGAAGCGACGGCCGCGGCGGAAGCGCCCGAGGCCAAGGGCCAGAAAGGCGCCCCCAAGCGCGGCCAGAAAGGCAAGAACAAGCAACAGAAAGGGCGCGGCGGGGCCAAGGCGGGGCCAGCCGATCCTGCCCCGGGTGGCAAGGCCGCGGCGAATACGGCCCCGAAGGCCCGCACCAAGGACACGCCCGAGAAAGAGAAACCGCACACCGCGCCGCAGTCGCCGCCCGAAACGGAAAAGGCGGTTTCCTTTACGTCGATACGCCCCGCCGGCGGCAAGGAGGACGACGCGCGCCGACCGGAACTGCCGAAGGCACGCTTCAGCCCACCGCCGGTGGCCGCTGACGAGCCGGGCACACCGCCCAAGAAGCCCGCCATAAGCGGGATCGCGTCGGGCAGCTTGCCCGGGGAAGAACGGGCTCGGAAACCCAAGGCGAAGGCGGCGGCAAGCGTGCCACCCGCACCGGCGGAACCCGCACCGGCCATCCAGTCGCCCGGCCCTGACACGGTGCGCAAAGCCCCGGCAGGACCAGCCGGCAAGCTGGGCGCCTTGTTCAGGCGCATGGCACGCAAGGCGCCCCCTGCCCCGGCAGCAACGAAACGGCCCGCGCGCAGCGATCCGTCTCCGGTCCGACCGGGCACCGAGATGGCCGCGGCGCCGATGCCGCTGACCGCCGACATGGCCCGCGACGAGAAGGAACGCCTGACGATCTTCGGGGCCCGGCGTGCAGCCTCCGAGGAGCCGGACAGGCCGCGCTACGTGGCGCTGATCCTGACGGCGATCCTGCTGTTGATCCTCGTGGCCGTGGCGGCATGGGCCGCGCTGTTCCTCGAAGGGGGGCTTTCGCGCGTTTTCGGGCCGTCTGACGATGTCAGGGTCGTCGAGGACGCAAAGCCTGCGCCGGACCCCGCGCCCGAGGACGAAACCGCCGGCACCGGCGCCGCGCAACGCGACACGCCGGGCGATGGCGGGGCGGCAAGCGACCCCGCCACGGCGGACGGCTCGACCGGGGCCGTGCAACCGCAAACGGACGGAACCGCGGAGGACGCCACGACGGCGGCGCTGAACGAGGACGGGGCGCAGTCACCCGACCCCCCCCGGGACGACGGGGCCGGGACCGGCGGCGTCGCGCCGGAGATCATTCCCGAGGAACTCACACCCGACGAGGCCCGCCGGCGTTATGCCGCCACCGGGATCTGGCAGATGGCGCCCCCCCCCTCCACCGCACCGGGAACGACGACATTGCGAGAAGTCTACAAGACCTCTCCCGACCCCGAGGTGCAGTTGGAGGACAAGGCGGAATTGCCGGCGCCCGAGAACTTGCGCTATGCCGCGCACCCGCCGCGCCCGGGCAACCCCCCGCCCCCGCTGACACGCTTCGAACTTGACGAGCGCGGCTTCATCGCCGCCACCCCGGAAGGCACGGAGACACCCGACGGCGTGATGGTCTATGCCGGAAGCCCCCCGATCGAGCCGCCGCCGACGCCGCCGCGCGCCGCCCCGATCGTGCTCGATGACCCCACCGCGGCCGCCCCGGAGGAACCGACGCTGCGCCCCCGGGTCCGGCCCGAGGATCTGACCGGGCTGGCGGATCCGGCCGCGCCGGTGGAGGGCGAACGCCAAACGGACCTCGCCACCGATACGGACAGCGAAGCCGACACCGAGGCGATGCTCGCGGACGCCACCGAAGAGGCGGTCGCTGTCTCGCTTGTCCCGCGTGCCCGGCCCGAAGAATTCTCGGAGATCGTCGAGGACACCCGCAACGCCGTCGCATCCGACCCCGTAAGCCCCGATCAACGGCTGGCCGCCGCCACGCCAAGCTCGGTATCGGTCGCCCGCGCCGCGACCGAGGACAACCGGATCGCACTGCGCGAGGTCAACCTGATCGGTGTCTACGGCACGCCGGAAAGCCGTCGTGCCCTCGTGCGGCTGGCCAACGGGCGCTACCGCAAGCTGCAGGTTGGCGATCGGCTCGACGGCGGGCGGGTCGCCGCGATCGGCGAGAACCAGCTGCGTTACGTCAAGCGCGGTAAATCCGTCATGCTCAAGATGCCGGACGGCTGACGCCACCTATTCGTATGCCGCGATTTCGCCTGTGTCGATCTGCTCGCGCTCGATCGACTCGAAGAGCGCCTTGAAATTGCCCTCTCCGAAACCGTCGTCTCCCTTGCGCTGGATGAACTCGAAAAAGATCGGGCCGATCACGGTGCGGGAAAAGATCTGCAGCAGGATCCTGGTCTCGCCGCCGTCCACGACCCCTTCGCCATCGATCAGGATTCCATGTCTGCGCATCCTTTCAACGGGTTCCTCGTGGCCCTTCACGCGGTCGAAGCTCATCTCGTAATACCCGTCGGGCGGGGCCGGCATGAAGCGGATGCCGTTTTCGGCGATGGCGTCGGTTGCGCCATAGATATCCTCGGTGCCCACGGCGATGTGCTGTATGCCTTCGCCGTTGTACTTCTTGAGGTAAGACACGATCTGCCCCGTCTCGCCCCGGTCCTCGTTGATGGGGATGCGGATGCGCCCGCAGGGCGAGGTCAGTGCGCGGCTGTAAAGCCCGGTATACTGTCCCTCTATGTCGAAGAAACGGATCTCGCGGAAATTGAACAGATCGCCGTAAAACCGGAACCACCTGTCCATGTTGCCCTTGAACACGTTGTGGGTGAGATGGTCGAGGTAATGGAAGCCGACACCACGGGGCTTGGAGGGTTCAAGCCAATGGTATTCCTCGTTGTAGGGGGAGGTGTCGTGATACTTGTCGATGAAGTAGATCAGGCTGCCGCCGATGCCATGGATGGCCGGCACATCAAGCACCCGGCCCCCACCCTCGTACGGCACCGCGCCCCTGGCCACCGCGTGATCGAAGGCTTTCGCCGCATCGACCACGCGCCATCCCATGGACGGGGCGCATGGCCCGTGCGCCTCGACGAAGCGGGCGGCAAAGCTGTCGGTGTCGGCGGTGACGACATAGGTGATATCGCCCTGCTGCCACAACTCGATATCGCGGTGCGCGTGCCGGGCGACCTTGCGGTATCCCATCGCCGAGAAGAGTTCGCGCAGCTTCTGCGGGTCCGGGTGGGCGAATTCGACGAACTCGAAACCGTCAGTGCCGGCCGGGTTTTCGTCGGTGATCTCGGATTGCGGACGGTCATGCGGAAATGGTCCCACGGAATGTTATCCTCGCGCATCTTGTCAGACACCTCACCTTATCGCGCATGCCAGGCGGGGATTGCGCGAAGTTTGGCCAATTCAAGCGCTTTGATGCGAGGATTTTGTAAATTTGCCCATGATGCCGCACGATAGTCGCACGATGCTGGATGAAACCGATACCCGCCTGCTGGCCGCGCTGCAGCAGGATTCGCAGTTGACCGCGCAGGATCTCGGCGCGTTGCTTGGTCTTTCGCCAAGCCAGGCGGCGCGCCGCCGTCAGCGGCTTGAACAACGGGGGGTGATCAGGGGATATACAGCGCGGCTGGACGCGGCGCGGCTCGGGCTGGGCATCCAGGCCTTCGTGCAAATCGAGATGGCCAGCCACGCGCCCGAGCCGGCCCGGTCACTGACACGCCTGCTGGAGACGCGGCCGGAAGTCGTCAGCGCGTGGACGCTCACGGGTCAGGCGGATTATCTCCTCCGGGTCTATTGTGACGACCTCACCGCCCTCAACCGGCTTGTCCATGAGGTGCTGCTGCCGCATGCTGCCGTCGCGCGGGTTCACAGCCAGATCGTCATGGACCAGTGCAAACCCGACGCGCCGTTGCCGATATGACGGCAATGCCCTCACGCTGGATCGCATGATGGAAGGCTTCCTGTTCCAGGCCACGCTGTTTCTAGCCGCCGCGGTCATCGCGGTGCCGCTGGCGGCTAGGCTGGGGCTGGGCTCGGTGCTGGGATACCTGGCGGCCGGTATCGTGATCGGGCCGGTTCTGGGCCTCATCGGCGGTCACGACGCAGAGGAATTGCAGCATTTCGCAGAGTTCGGCGTGGTCATGATGCTGTTCCTCATCGGGCTGGAGCTGGAACCTCGGGCGCTGTGGGACATGCGCCACCGGCTGGTCGGGCTGGGTGGGCTGCAGATCGCGATCACGGCGCTTCTGGTAATGGCCGGCACGATGGCCATCGGGCTGGTATGGAACGTGGCGCTGGCCATCGGCGGGGTTTTCGCGCTCTCCTCAACCGCGATCGTGCTTCAGACCCTGTCGGAGAAGGGACTCATGCGCACCGGCGGCGGCCGGTCTGCCTTCGCGGTGCTCCTGACGCAGGATATCGCCGTCATCCCCATGCTGGCATTGCTGCCGCTTCTGGCACAGCCCAAGACGCCGGACATGGTGCTCAGCGACACGCTCGAACGGCTCGGCGCGACGGACGACGCCGCGCCCGGCAGCGCCCACGAAGCCGCCGCAAGCTTCGTGCAGAGCCTGCCCGGATGGGGCGTGACGCTGGTCACCCTGGCCGCCGTGGGCGCCGTCATCCTGGCGGGGATCTACCTCGTGCGCCCGGTCTTCCGCTTCATCCAGGCCGCGCGACTGCGCGAGCTGTCGACCGCGCTGGCCCTGCTGATCGTGGTAAGCATCGCCTTCCTGATGAACCTCGTCGGGTTGTCGCCCGCGCTCGGCGCGTTCCTTGCCGGGGTGGTGCTGGCATCAAGCGAATTCCGCCACCAACTGGAGAGTGACATCGAGCCGTTCAAGGGGCTGCTGCTTGGGCTGTTCTTCATCACTGTCGGCGCGGGTATCAATTTCTCGATCCTGCTTAGCCAGTTTTTCACCATTATCGGCCTTGCGCTTGCAGTTATCCTTATCAAGGGGGCGGTTCTCTATGGCTTGGGGCGCAGCTTTGCGTTGCGGGGCCGCGATCTTTGGCTGTTCACGCTCTCACTGGCGCAGGCAGGGGAATTCGGTTTCGTCCTGATCTCCTTTTCCAGCCAGCAGAACGTGATCCCACCCGAGATGACGCAGACACTGCTGCTGGTCGTTGCGGTCTCGATGCTGATCACGCCGCTGCTTTTCATCCTGCACGACCTGCTGCCGTCGCGCACCAGCGAGAGCGGCGAGACGCCCGTTGCCGACGAGATCGACGAGCAGGGGCCCGTCATCATCGCCGGGATCGGGCGTTTCGGCCAGATCGTAAACCGCCTCGTGCGGTCCAGCGGCTTCGATACGGTTGTGCTTGACGCCGACCTGTCGCGAATCCAGCGCATGCGGCGTTTCGGCATCAAGGGGTTCTTCGGCGATCCCACGCGGCCCGAGCTGCTGCACGCCGCCGGCCTGCAGCGCGCGCGTGTCCTGGTCGTCGCGCTGGACGAACCGGAGGCCGTCACGCGCCTGGTGGCCTATGCAAGGCAGGAAAGGCCCGACCTGCACATCGTTGCACGCGCCCGGGATCGCACGCACGTCTTTCGCCTTTACCAGGCCGGGGCGGACAACATCGTGCGGGAACTTTTTGACAGCTCTCTCAGGGCCGGCCGCTACGCGCTGGAAAACATGGGGCTTTCAGAGTTCGAGGCGGCGGAGCTGGAAAAGACCTTCTACCGGCACGACCGGAATTCCGTGCGCGAACTGGCGGCGCTGTGGACGCCCGACATTCCCGCGACGGAGAACGCCGCCTATATCCGCCGCGCCAAGGAGCTGGAGCGCGACCTGCAGACCATGCTGCTGTCCCAGCTCGAGGAGACGGCGGATGACAAGACGCCCGACAAGGATACCGACGGCGCCTAGCCGTCGGCGACGCCGGCCTCGGCAAAGGTCGCCATGCCGGAATGGCACGCGACCGCCCCTTGCAGAATGCCGATGGCCAGCGCCGCGCCAGAACCCTCGCCAAGCCGCATGCCCATGGAAAGAAGCGGCGGCTTTCCCAGTAATGCCAGCAGCCGTCCGTGGGCGGCTTCTGCGCTTTCGTGGCCGGCAAGGGCATGGTCCAGCGCGCCCTTGCGCGCCGCCTCGAGACAGGCGGCCGCGGCGGTGCAAATGAACCCGTCGAGGATCACCGGGATGCGCAACGTGCGCGCGCGCACGATCGCCGCGGCCATGGCGACGATCTCGCGCCCACCGAGACAGCGCAGCACCTCCAGCCCATCGGCGCCGCAGGACGCGTTCGCGGCGACCGCGCGGGCGACCACGTCGGCCTTGTGCGCCAGCGCCTCATCCGTCAGCCCCGTGCCGCGCCCGGCCCAGTCCTCGGCGGCGCCGCCGTAAAGGGCCAGCGCCATCGCCGCCGCGGAGGTCGTGTTGCCGATCCCCATCTCGCCCACTACCAGAAGGTCGGCACCGGGATCGACCGCCTGCCACCCGGTCCGCAGCGACGCGGCGAATTCGTCGGTGTCCATTGCAGGGCCGCGTGTGAAATCCGCCGTGGGCCGCTCCAGCAAGATGGGATGGACATCCATCCGCGCGCCGAAGGTGCGGGCAAGCTGGTTTATCGCCGCGCCGCCGGCCTCGAAATTCGCAACCATCTGCGCCGTGACCTCTGGCGGGAATGCCGAGACACCCTGCGCCGTGACACCATGATTTCCGGCAAAGACGATCACCTGCGGCGACCGCAGCGCCGGCCGCGGATCGGCCCGCCATGCCGCGTACCACTGCGCGAGATCCTCCAGCCTGCCGAGCGCGCCGGGCGGCTTGGTCAATTGGCCGTTGCGCGCCTGCGCCGCGGCGCGCGCGCGCGCGTCCTCTTCAGGCAAGTCCCCGAGGACTTGGGTAAAGGCATGCGCTGAGGTAATGTCCGCCGGCATGGGATACTCCGCCATCTTTGACGGGCCCCGCCTACCCCAGTGCGATCACCCGCGCAGCATCAAAATGACGTGATGACGACAGAAAACGACCAATCCCTCGTCAGGCCACAGGACACGCTGCAGGCGCTGATGCTCTTGTCGCGCCTGCCCGTTCCCGCGACCGGTACCGCCCGCGGCGCGCGTGCCGCATGGGCATACCCGGTGGCCGGCCTGGTGATCGGGGCGGTATCCGCCCTTGCCGGGCTGGTGGCGCACGCGCTCGGCCTGCCCGCGGCTCTCGCGGCGCTGGTGGCGCTGGCCGCGCAGATCGTTGCAACGGGGGCGATGCACGAGGACGGTCTGGCGGACACCGCCGATGGCCTTTGGGGCGGCTGGACGCGGCAGCAGCGGCTCGACATCATGCGCGACAGCCGTGTAGGGGCCTATGGTGTCATGGCATTGTTCCTGTCGCTGACCGCAAGGTGGGCGGCGCTGTGGCTGCTGTTCGAGGCAGGGCCCGCGGCCGCCGCGGGGGCGATCATGTCCGCCGCGGCGCTGTCACGGGCGGCGATGCCCGGCTTGATGGCGGCCCTGCCCCATGCGCGACAGGACGGGTTGTCACACGGCGTGGGCGTCGCTCGGCCCGAAACCGCGGCGGTTGCACTGGCAGTCGGTTTTTTTGTCGCGCTGTTCTTCAGCGGAACGGGCGTCTTTCCGGCGCTGGTCTGGGCCGTCGCGGTTACCGCCATCCTTGGCGCCGTCGCGCGGTCCAAGATCGGCGGGCAGACCGGCGATATCCTCGGCGCCGGCCAGCAGCTGGCCGAGATTGCCGTCCTGTTCACGCTCGTGGCCTGAAACGCGTCGGGCCGCGCCAGCGGCGCGGCCCGTGCCAAAATCTCGTTTCAACACTGTCAGGCGGCGCGGGACACCAGAACCTCGTCGACCTGCTTGGCGGCCTGGACCTCATCCCCGCCGCTCACGGCGGCCACTTCCCGGGTCAGACGCTCCAGCGCGGCCTCGTAAAGCTGGCGCTCCGAATAGCTCTGTTCGCGCTGGTCGTCGGCGCGGTGCAGGTCGCGCACCACCTCGGCAATCGCGATCAGGTCGCCGGAATTGATCTTCTGTTCGTATTCCTGCGCGCGCCGGGACCACATGGCACGCTTGACCTTGGCCTTGCCCTTGAGCGTGCTCATGGCCTTGGACACGACATCGGGGCTGGACAGGCTGCGCATCCCCACTTCCACGGCCTTGTTCGTCGGCACGCGGAGGGTCATCTTGTCCTTTTCGAAGGAAATGACGAACAATTCCAATTCCAGCCCGGCAATCTCCTGCTTCTCGATCGACATGATCTGGCCCACGCCGTGCGCGGGATAAACCACGTAATCGTCAGGACGAAATTCGGACTTTTTCGATTTGCTCATTCTGCGTTCCTCATCAGGCAGGCCGTCGATTTTCAGCATATGCAGATCGCCTCAGGGGATGGGAGCATCCAATGAGCCGATACAGCAGGCGCAAAAATACCCACCCCGAGTTTCCAATTCGGGCAGGCGGATATCAGGCGGCGTTCATCATTTGTAACAGGTATATAGCATAAATTTCAGGCTTTCGGAAGGAGCACGGCAGCAAAAAGCCGGAAAGCCCAAACTTATCAGCCGCTTGGAACGGTGCTGCCGCAACCTGCCGGTGCCGCGTGGCGTCTGTGGGCGCGAATCGGCGCGGCGCTCTTCAGCCGCCTTCGCCCGGCGCTTCGGAGAAGTATTTTTCCAGCTTGCCTTCCTCGCCGTCGCGATCGTCGGCGCCGGGCAACTGGTCCTTCTTCGTGACGATGACGGGCCACATCTCGGAGTATTTCCTGTTGAACTCGACCCATTTCTCCATGTCGGGTTCGGTATCGGGCCGGATGGCGTCAGCGGGACATTCCGGTTCGCAAACGCCGCAGTCGATGCACTCGTCGGGGTGGATGACCAGCATGTTCTCACCCTCGTAAAAGCAATCCACCGGGCAAACCTCGACACAGTCGGTGTATTTGCATGCGATGCAGTTGTCGGTCACGACGTAGGTCATCTGGCGCTCTCATCCCTGCCTTTCCAGCAAGGCAACTAATCCAGCCGCCGGGATCATTCAAGCGCATCCCGCCGTTTCCTATCCAGTTTGCGGCGGTCCCGCTTGGTGGGGCGGCCCTTGCCCTCGTATTTCGGGGGCGCCGGGGCGGCAGCGGTGTCTTCGGCAGAGGCGTCCGCCGCGATATCCTCGTAAAGCGCCTGTGCCTCCGGCGCAGGACCGCGCCGCTTTCCAACCGCAAGGATGCGCACCACCCGGATGCGGTGCGCCTGCGGAAAGGTCAGCACGTCGCCGGGCGTGACGGCGTGCGCGGGTTTGGCCACCTTGCGGCTGTTTACCCGGACATGTCCGCCACTGACCAGATCGGCCGACAGCCCGCGCGTCTTGAAAAAACGGGCATGCCAAAGCCACTTGTCGAGGCGGATTTTCCCGAGATTATCATTCATCTTCGCACGGGTGTCCGCCAGTGAAAGACGTTTACGCAGTCCACACCTTCCGAGCACAATCTTTGATGCAGGTTATAATCCTGCGTCACGACCGTGACCCGCTGCTGCCTCAACCGCGGTGACAGACTGAAAATTGCCGTATCGGCAAGCCCGAGCGAGGCATATTCGTTGTAACGAATGACGTCAGCGCTCTGTTGGTAAATCTCGTCTAAAGCGCTGATATATTGAGCAAGTGACGTCGCGGCTCCGGTCGCTGCTTCCTGTTTGCCGCTCCCCAGATGGTTCGAGGCCTCGGTCAAGACATTTGGCACAGATACATGCCTGTCCGCATCCTGCACCAAGCGAGACAGCCTCTCGACCATAGCGGCCGAATACTCTCTTACGAGCCGGTGCTCCCCGACCAAGTCGGGTCGCAAGCCACACAGGATATGGGCGACGAGTGGACCCGCATCCAGCAACAGCGGCACGGGTTAGGCGATCCGCCTCAGCGCACCATCTCTTGCCGAGATATGGAAGCGACGAATTTCCCTGATCGGGTCTTTGCTGCTTTCACCAAAAGGTAGACCGCTTGATGCAGTTTCCTTGTATCGCCCCTGATCGAAACCGATCGAGACGATCCATTCGTCATCCTTTGGTTCAAGCCCTTCCAGAAGGACGTGGCTGAAGCGGGCGTCGCCACGCGCAACAAATTTGTCGAAATAGTCGAACGCGTGTTTCACGGCTGCATCCGCGTCCAGTTCCATATTTGCAGCTTCACCCATGTCTCCCTCCATCGCGGTTAATGTCAGGGCTCACTGTTTGTCCTTCAACCCCATGAGCGCCGCGGCGAAGGGGTTGTCGGGGTCGATCCTGTCCTTCTTCTTGTCAGGCTTGGCAGCGTAGGTCTTGGCGCCCTTCTTTTCGGCCTTGTCGGCAGGTTTGCCGCGGGGTTTCTTCCCGTGGGGCTTGCCCTGCTTGCGGGGCTGTCCGGGCTTGCCGGCGCGGGGACGGCCGGACCACGTAAAGACATAGTAGACCTCGGTTTCGGGCTCCACCACGTCTGCCGGGGCGTCGCCCGGCATGACCTCTTCCTCGGGACTCGGGGAGATGGCCGGCTCGGCCCCCGCGGTTTCGGCCGGGTCCGCGGCCACGGGCGCCTCGCCCTCGTCGGGGATCTCCTCGGCCTCGTCGCGTGCCACCTCTGGCGTTGCGCCCTCCGCCATGGTCTCGGCGGCAGCGGCCTCGTCGGCCGGGGCGTCAGCCACCGCGCGGTCTACGGGCTTGGCCTTCTCGCGCTCGCCGCGCTCGGCCTTGTATCCAAGCCCCTGCATGAGATCGGCGAACTGCTCCAGCGTCATGCCGGTGATCGACAGCATGTCGGCCGTCGCCTCGAAGCCGGCGCGGCTGTCCTCGGCGCGCAGCATGTCGGCCAGCCGCTCGAGCATGTCGATGCGGATCGCCCGTTCACCCGCGGCACGATAGCCGGCCATGGCGAAATACCCCTCGGGGTGGTCGCCCGCATTGCCGGCGGGAACGGTCACCAGCCCCGGCGGCGGGGCCTCCGGGAATTCGTCCAGCCCCTTGGACAGCGACCACAGCACCAGCCGCAGCCGCGTCGGCGCGGGTTTCAGAAGCAGCGGCATGAAAACCGTGAACTGGCCGAAACGCACGCCGTGCTTGCGCAACTGGCCCCGCGCCTCCTGGTCGAGGGCGCGCACCTCCTCGGCCACCGCGCCGCGCGGGATCACGCCGAAATTCTCGACCATACGAAACCCGAAACCGCGCGCGAGCCCGGTCATGGTTTCGTCGCGCTGGATGTTCATAAGCGGCTCGAACAGCGTGGCGATGCGGCGGTCCACGTAATGTTGCAGGCGGCGCTGGACCTTGTTCGCCACGTCCTCGCCCGCGGCCTCGTCCACGAAGGCGACGACCTGCGGCCTGAGCGGATCATTGCCGGCGGCGAGCTTGCCCACCGCCTGATCGCCCCACATGAGCCCCCCCTGCTCGGTGATATCGATCTCGGTGTCGGGCGCGTTGTAGAAGCGATCCGCGCGGAGGTGGAAATGCGGGGCGAGCGCCTGCAGGCTGGCCTGCTGCAGGGTCTTCGCCTCCTGCCCGGGGTTCGCCTTGTCCCGGCGGAACCGGAATCCTTCGAGACGGCCCACGAATTCCCCCTCGACCGTCACCTCGCCGCTGTCATTCACTTCGGCCACGATGGCCTCCTTCTGCTTGAGCCGCCTTAGCAGCACCGAGGTGCGCCGATCCACGAATCTTTGCGTCAGCGCGCCGTGAAGCGCATCCGACAACCGGTCTTCTACCGCGCGCGTCGCTTCTCGCCAATGGCTTTCGTTGTCAACCCAGCCCTTGCGCTGCGCCACGTAGGTCCACGTGCGGATATAGGCCAGCCGCTTGGACAGCGCGTCGATGCCGCCATCCGTCCGGTCGATCCGCCGAACCTGCCGGGCGAACCAGTCGTCGCGTATGCGGCCACGCTCGTGCAGGTCGCGAAAGATCGATTCAAGCAGGCCGGTATGCTCGACATGGCTGATACCGCGAAAATCAGGCACACGGCACACGTCCCACAGCAGCCGGACCGAGGGCGCATCGCTGGCCCGGGCACGGATGTCGGAAATCTCCGAAAGCGTCTTGAGAGCGCCGAGGTCGTCGGCCTCGCGCGACTTGGCCAGCCGCGTGTCGTCGGGGCGCTCCTCCAGCGCGGCAATGAGCGCATCGACGTGGCCAAAGTTCAGCTTCGGGTTGCGCCATTCCAGCTTGCGGATCGGGGCAAAGCGGTGGTCGGTGATGGCCTGCGCCACCTCCGGGTCCAGATCCGGCGCCTCGCCGGTCACCCCGAAGGTGCCGTGACGCATGCCCCGCCCGGCGCGGCCGGCGATCTGGGCCAGTTCGTTCGGGGCGAGCGCGCGCATCCGGCGCCCGTCGAACTTGGACAGCGCGGAAAAGGCGACATGGTCGATATCGAGGTTGAGCCCCATGCCGATGGCGTCCGTGGCCACGAGGTAATCGACATCCCCGTTCTGGTAGAGTTCGACCTGCGCATTGCGGCTGCGCGGGCTGAGTGCGCCCATCACAACCGCCGCACCCCCCTTTTGCCGCCGCAGGAGCTCGGCGATGGCATAGACGTTTTCCACCGAAAAGCCGACGATGGCGCTGCGAGGCGGCATCTTGGGGATCTTGCGCGGGCCGGTATAGCTGAGTTGCGACATCCGCTCGCGATGCACGAATTCCACTCCCGGCACCAGGGCCGCGATCGTCCCGCGCATGGTCTGCGCGCCAAGGAACTGCGTCTCGCGCTGGCCGCGCATCCGCAACAGCCTGTCGGTAAATACGTGCCCGCGTTCGGGATCGGCGCAAAGCTGTATCTCGTCCACCGCGACGAAATCCGCGCCCATGCCCTCGGGCATCGCTTCGACCGTGCAGACCCAGTATTGCGCCCGGTCGGGCACGATGCGTTCCTCGCCCGTGACCAGCGCCACGACGGACGGGCCCCGCGCCGCCACGATCCGGTCATAGACCTCGCGCGCCAGAAGCCGCAGGGGGAGGCCCATCACGCCCGTGCGATAGCCCAGCATCCGCTCGATCGCGTAATGGGTCTTGCCCGTGTTGGTCGGCCCCAGGACCGCGAGGATCCTTGACTGCTCGGTCATAGACCTGCTCCGTTCGCCTCAGAGGTCCGTGCCGCCCACCCGGCTGTCGAGACGGCTGACTGCCTCGTTCACGTCGGCATGATGCGGATGTATTTCAAGCGCCCGGCGAAACGCGTCGAGCGCCATGCCGGGCTTGTTCACCTCCGACAGGATCGCCCCGAGCGAGGCAAGCGCGCCGAAATGGCGGGGTCGTATCGTCAGTGCCCGCCCCAGATCGGCCACGGCCGGCCCGAGCAAACCGGCCCTGGCGAACGCGGTGGCGCGACGGTTCCAGCCCTCGGCAAATTCCGGCGCATGATCGGTCAGCGCGGTGAAGTGCTCGATCGCCACCCGGGTTTCTCCCGCCTCCAGCGCATCCGTGCCGCGCTTGAGAAGAAGGTCCATCGCCGGAGACCCGGAGCTGGACCATTCCATCTCGATCTCCTTGGCGATCCGCCGGGCCTCGCCGGGCTCGGCCTCCAGCAGCTCTGCATGCAGCCGATCGAGGCGCTGTTCGTCCACCGCGCGCGCCGGGGACGAATTGACGCCTACCACCATAAGCGACGCGACGATACAATTGAGAAACCGGTTCGAGATGCCCATAACACCGATGAATTTAGCGCACCGCGCGGGGAATCATACCCCTTGTGCAAGCATCGAAAGGGAAAACGGGATGAGCGACGTGATCAAGGGGGCAGTCGAGGCGCTGTCGGCCAAGATTCAGGGCGGCTTCGAGGACGGCACGGCCAAGTTCGTGATCGAAGGAGAGGGCGCCATCGTGATCGACGGCGACGGCGTGCGCGCCGGCGACGACGAGGCCGACGTGACCCTGACGGCCGAGGCCGGAACGTTCGAGCAGATGCTGGAGGGCGATCTCGACCCCACGGCGGCGTTCATGTCGGGCAAGCTGAGCGTGGATGGCGACATGGGCCTGGCGATGAAACTCGGCAACCTCATCGGCTGACACCGCGATGCTGAGTCCCGCGCCGCTGTTCAACGACATGGCGGAAGGCCCCCCGGGGGGACAGGCGTGGTGGGTGACAGCGCCCGACGGCATGCGCCTGCGCATCGGGCTGTGGCAGCCCGGTCAGGCGGCGGGTACCGTTTTGCTCTTTCCCGGGCGGACGGAATACGTGGAAAAATACGGCCGTACGGCACAGGACCTCGCGCGGCACGGGCTCGCGACACTGGTGATCGACTGGCGCGGCCAAGGGCTGGCCGACCGCCTTGCAGAGGACCCAATGGCAGGCCACGTGCTGCGGTTCCGGGATTACCAGCATGACGTGGCGGCCATGATCGCCGCGGCGCGGGAACTGCACGCCCCGGGGCCGTGGTACCTGCTGGCGCATTCCATGGGCGGCTGCATCGGATTGCGCGCCGCGATGGAGGGCCTGCCCGTCACCTCCTGCGTGTTCTCCGGGCCGATGTGGGGCATCCGCATGGCCGACGCGCTGCGCCCGGTCGCTTGGTCACTTTCCTGGAGCGGCAAGCAACTGGGCATCGGCCACCTTTACGCGCCGGGCACCGCGCCGGGGCACTACGTTCTGGAGGAACCTTTCGAGACGAACAAGCTGACTACCGACCGCGACATGTACGACTACATGATCGGCCATCTGAGGGCGCATCCCGAGCTGGGCCTAGGCGGGCCCAGCCTGCGCTGGCTGCACGAGGCGCTCGCCGATGCGCGCGCACTGGCCCGCCGGCCGGCGCCGGAGCTGCGATGCCTGACCCTTGTCGGATCGCAAGAGGACATCGTGGATGCCGACCGGATCAAGGCGCGGATGCAGCAATGGCCCGGCGGGCACCTGCAGGTGGTCCCCGGTGGCCGCCACGAGGTGCTGATGGAGAACGCGGCAACGCGGGCACATCTGTTCGAGACGATCAGCGCCTTTTACCGGCAGTCCCACGCGGCGTGCGCCCAGGACCACGGTGATCGCGGAGCGCCCGGCACGACCGTGCGGGTCTGACCGTTGCCGGCACGCGGCGGGGGCTGGCCCGCGCGGCGGGCCACGCTATCCTTGCCACATGGTACTGCAGTTCCGACCAGAGGGGATATATTGCCCCGCCGGCGATTTCTTCATCGACGCGTGGCGCGCGGTGGACAGGGTATTGATCACCCATGGCCACGCCGACCACGCCCGTCCCGGGCATGGCGCCTATCTCGCAACCGACCTCGCCGCGCCCGTCATGCGCCACCGCCTCGGCGATATTCCGCTCGATACGATCCGCTATGGCGAAACACGCCGCATGGGCGCGGCAACGGTATCTTTCCATCCGGCGGGCCACGTGCCCGGATCGGCCCAGATCCGGGTGGAAGTGGGGGGCGAGGTCTGGGTGGTTTCGGGTGACTACAAGACGGTGCCCGACCGCCTGTCGACCCCCTTCGAGCCGGTTCGCTGCCATGGCTTCGTCACGGAATGCACCTTCGGCCTGCCGGTCTTTACCTGGCCCGATGAGGCACAGGCCGCGGCCGACATCAACGCGTGGTGGGCGGCCAACGCGGCAGAAGGGCGGTTCAGCCTGCTGGGGGCCTATGCCCTTGGCAAGGCGCAGCGGGTTCTGTCGCTGCTGGACGCGGCGACAGGCCCCATCCTCACCCACGGCGCCGTGGAAAACACGAACGAGGTTCTGCGCGCACAGGGGCTGACACTGCCCGCGACGGCCCGGATCACGCCGGATCTCAGGGCGGCGGACCACCCCGGCGCGCTGGTTCTCGCGCCGCCCTCGGCACTGGGCTCGACATGGGCGCGGCGCTTCCGCCCGGCCGCAACCGGTTTTGCCAGCGGATGGATGCGCCTGCGCGGGGTGCGGCGGCGGCGGGCGGTCGATCGCGGGTTCGTCATCTCCGACCATGCCGACTGGGATGGCTTGAACGCCGCCATACGGGACACCGGCGCCGAGACCATCCATGTCACGCATGGCTACACCGACATCTTCGCGCGCTGGCTGTCCGAACAGGGGTATGACGCGCACGTCGTCCCCACGGAGTTCATTGGCGAATCGCTGGATACACCCGGTGAAACGGAGGCCGGGGCATGAAACGCTTTGCCACGCTGTTCGCTGCCATCGACCAGACCACGCGCACGACGAACAAGGTGACGGCGCTGGCCGGCTACCTTGCCGACGCACCAGAAGCCGACCGCCTCTGGACGGTGGCCCTGTTCTCGGGCCGGCGGCCACGGCGGGCGATCACGACCACGCGTTTGCGCGAATGGGCCGCGGAACGCGCGGGCATCCCGCTGTGGCTGTTCGAGGAAAGCTACCCGATCGTCGGCGACCTCGCCGAGACCATCGCGCTGGTCCTGCCCGAGCCGCGCGAAAGCCATGACGACGGCCTCGCCACCTGGATCGGGCGACTGCGTGCTCTCGATCATGCCGACGAGCGGGCGCGCAAGGCGGCCATACTCGACGCGTGGAACCGAATGGAGCCGCTGGAAAGGCTTGTCTTCAACAAGTTGCTGACCGGGGGGTTCCGCGTCGGAATCAGCCGCAAGCTGATGACCCGTGCGCTGGCGCGGGCAACGGGGCGGGACGAGGCGGAGCTCGCCCACCGCCTGATGGGCGACTGGACACCGGACACGACCACGTGGCAGGCGCTTATCGAGTCGAACGATCCCACCGCCGACCTCTCGCGCCCCTACCCCTTCTGCCTCGCGCACGGGCTGGACGACACGGCGCCCGAGACGCTCGGCCCGGCCGAGGACTGGCGGGCGGAATGGAAATGGGACGGCATCCGGGGCCAGTTGATCCTGCGCGGGGGGGAGCATTTCGTCTGGTCGCGCGGCGAGGAGCTGATGACGGACCGCTTCCCCGAGCTGGCCGCGGCGCGCGATTTCCTGCCCCCCGGCACGGTGCTGGACGGCGAGATCGTGGCATGGGACGGCACGCAGCCCCTGCCCTTCAACGCGCTGCAGAAACGCATCGGTCGCAAGACCGTACCGAGGAAGCTCCTGCGCGAGGCGCCGGTGATCCTGCTGGCCTACGACTTGCTGGAAGAGCAGGGCCGGGACCTGCGCGACAAGCCTTTCGCCGCCCGCCGTGCCCGGCTCGATGCGCTGGTGGCGGACTTGCCCGGAACAGCGCCGCTGCGCGCCTCCCCGCTGCTGTCCTTCGACGGGTGGCATGCGCTGCGCGAGGCTCGCGTCCATGCACGGACGCACCGTGCCGAGGGCCTCATGCTCAAACACACCCAAAGCCTCTACCACGCGGGTCGTCGCAAGGGCGATTGGTGGAAATGGAAGCTCGACCCGCTCACGCTGGACGCGGTCATGATCTACGCCCAGCAGGGGCATGGGCGGCGCGCCAACCTGTTCACCGACTTCACCTTCGCGGTCTGGGACGGTGACACGCTCGTCCCCTTCACCAAGGCCTATTCCGGCCTCACCGACGCCGAGTTCCGCCAGATCACGCAGTGGGTGCGCCGAAACACCGAGCAGCGGTTCGGCCCCGTGCGGCAGGTGCGCCCCGAGCACGTGTTCGAGATCGCCTTCGAGGGCATATTCGAAAGCCCCCGGCACAAATCGGGTGTCGCGCTGCGCTTTCCCCGGATGAAGCGATGGCGCCACGACAAGCGTACGGCCGAGGCCAACACGCTGACCGATCTCAGGCAGATGCTTGCACGGTACGGTTGACCAGGGCCGCGGCATCCATTCGCCGCTTGAGCCCGCGCCCCCGCCCGCCTATGTCTTGCGGGCACGCCAAAGGAGGTTTCCCGCATGATCCATCTGCCACGCCCCGCCCTCGACGCAGACAGCACAGGTGGCACCGCGTCCCTGGGCGAATTGCCGGAATGGGATCTGAGCGATCTCTACACCTCCGAGGACGCGCCGGAGTTGCAGCGCGACCTCGACTGGCTGGAGGCGGAATGCGCGGCTTTCGCGGCGGATTACGAGGGCCGGCTGGCGGAGCTGGATGCCGACGGTCTGCTGGAGTGCATCCGCCGCGACGAGGAGATCAGCGCCGTCGCCGGCCGGATCATGTCCTTTGCCGGGCTGCGCTACCAGCAGAACACGATGGATGGTGCACGCGCCAAGTTCCTCTCCGACTGCCAGGAAAAGATCACGCGCTTCACCACGCCGCTGGTGTTTTTCAACCTCGAACTCAACCGGCTGGACGATGACGCGCTCGACCAGATGTATGCCGCCAATGAGGCGCTCGCGCGCTATGCCCCTGTCCTGCGCCGCATCCGCGCGATGAAACCCTACCAGCTCTCCGACGAGCTGGAAAAGTTCCTGCATGACATGGGCGTTGTCGGTGACGCGTGGGAACGGCTCTTCGACGAGACGATCGCCGGGCTCACCTTTACCGTTGACGGCGAGGAGCTGGGCATGGAGTCCACGCTCAACCTGCTGACGGAACACGACCGCCCCAAGCGCGAGGCCGCGGCGCGCGAACTGGCGCGCGTCTTCGGCGACAACATCCGCACCTTCGCCCGTGTCCACAACACCTGCGCCAAGGAGAAGGAGGTCATCGACCGCTGGCGGCAGATGCCCACCGCGCAGACCGCCCGCCACCTCGCCAACGACGTGGAGCCCGAGGTGGTCGAGGCGCTGCGCGACGCGGTCGTCGCGGCCTACCCCAAGCTCAGCCACCGCTACTACGAGCTCAAGCGCAAGTGGCTGGGGCTCGACCGGATGCAGGTCTGGGACCGCAACGCCCCCCTGCCGATGGAGGAAAAGCGGGTGATCGACTGGCCGACCGCGCGCGCCACCGTGATGGAGGCCTACCGCGGCTTCGACCCGCGCCTGGGCGAGCTGGCCGAGCCGTTCTTCGACCACGGCTGGATCGATGCGGGCGTTAAACAGGGCAAGTCGCCGGGCGCCTTCGCCCACCCAACGGTGACGGACGTGCACCCTTACGTCCTGCTCAACTACCTCGGCAAGCCGCGGGACGTGATGACGCTCGCGCACGAGTTGGGCCACGGCGTGCACCAGAGGCTGGCCGCCGAGCAGGGCGAACTGCTCAGCCAGACACCGCTGACCCTTGCCGAGACCGCCAGCGTCTTCGGCGAGATGCTGACCTTCCGCAGGATGCTGGACGCCGCCAAGTCCCGTGACGAACGCAAGGTGCTGCTGGCCGGCAAGGTCGAGGACATGATCAACACGGTTGTCCGCCAGATCGCCTTCTACGACTTCGAATGCAAGCTCCACGCCGCCCGGCGCGAGGGCGAGCTCACCCCGGAGGACATCGGCGCGCTCTGGATGAGCGTTCAGGGCGAGAGCCTCGGGCCGGCTTTCGATTTCATGGAGGGCTATGAAAGCTTCTGGGCCTACATTCCGCATTTCGTGCACGCGCCGTTCTATGTCTATGCCTACGCCTTCGGCGACGGGCTGGTGAACGCGCTCTACGCCGTCTACGAGGAAAACCCCGAGGGCTTCGAGGACAAGTATTTCGAAATGCTCCGCGCCGGCGGGTCAAAGCACCACAAGGAGTTGCTCGCCCCCTTCGGCCTCGACGCCTCGGACCCGGCCTTCTGGGACAAGGGGCTGGACATGATCTCGCGCCTCATCGACGAGCTGGAGGAAATGGAAGGCTGAACGGCCGTCACCGGATCGCGCACCTTGCGGCGCACGGGATCCCTCGTCGTCGTCCTGGCGTCCTCCTCCTCGAATTGGGGGACGCGGCACCGCGGCGGCCCCGCGTGACCGCGCGCGCGGCGTGACGGCCCGATGCCTCCGGCGGGGATATTTGCGGCCAGAAGAAACACGGGAGGACGCGCCGGCCCCCTCCCGTGCTCCGGGCACACGGTTCCGCGTGTCTCCTGGCGCGGTCATCGGCGTCCCCGCCTGTACCGCACCCCGATCCTGCCCCGGTCTTGGTTAAAAAACCGTTGCGTCTTCTGGCCGAAAATATCCCGGGGTGAATTGGCGCGCAGCGCCAAGAGGGGCAGCGCCCCTCCCCTCACTTCAACTGGCTGTCCTTGCTGGCACGCCGGTTGGGGCCGCCGCGGGGGTCCGGCGCGCCGTCGCGCTCGCGCTGGCAGTCGATACACAGCTTGACGCCGGGCAGCGCCTTGCGGCGCGCCTCGGGGATGTCCTCGTCGCAGTCCGCGCAACGGGTCCGGCTCTCGCCGGCCGGGCGCGGGCGCGCCCTGAGGCGTTTCAGCTCGTCCTCGACCGACGCCTCGATCTGCTCGTGCACCGCGCCGTCGCGTGCCCATCCTCCGGCCATGGCCGCCTCCTTTCCGAAGCAACAGCATAGCGCGGGCCGGGGGCGGGAGGCAACTGTCGCGCCGGGCGGTTCAGAACTCGGCCTCGAGCACCATGTAATCCTCGAAGGCCGGCGCGCCGCCGAGCGCCTGGTCGATCAGGCCACGCAGGACCGAGATCGCCGCCGGCGAGGTCACGGGCACGGCGTGATCGAGTCCCTCGCCATCCGCAAGAGCCGTGAAGTCAATGACCTTGACGCCCTCGATCCCGGACAGCTGCGCGGGATCGCGGATCACGCCAAGGCGGGGCTTGCGCCCCGTCAGCAGGCCGGCGAGCGACAGCGCCCGGTCCTGACGGGAGACGAAGATCAGGAATGGCTGCGGCAGGCGGCCGATTTCCTCCGTCTGGCTGCGGAAGACATCCGGGTCGATGTCCGGCGACATCAGCACCACGCCACTGACCCGGTCGAGCAGCCTCCGGTCGCCGCGCAACGCCGCCTGGCGCAGCGTCTCCATCACCAGCTGGGCCCCCATCGAGTGGGCCAGTAGCAGGACACGCTCACCCGGCGCGCCGGTCAGGTGATCCAGCACATTCTCGAAATCGTTGCGCGAATAAAGGACACTGTCCCGGTCATAGGCATAGCCGCGCGGATCGCCCGCCGACGGCCAGGAATAGACCACGCCCGGCCCCTTCATCCCGAAATCCGTGCGGATCTGGGCGAATCGGTAGACAGCGTCGGAAAAGGTATTGTTGTAGCCGTGGACGAAAACGAGCGTTTCGCGGCCGGGCATGTCGGCCCGCATGGCAGTGGTCATGGCGCGCGGGCCTTGGTAGACACGGCTGCCGGTGACCACGAAATCGGTCGCCGCGTCGGGTGTTTCGTCGGGCCACTCGATGCTGCCCGGTCGGTGGGTCGGCGGCACGGAGACGTCGACATGCAGGAACTTCAGGCCGTCGGGACGCTGTTCACCGAACATCGGGCCGAGATTGTCGAGATCGTGCTCGGTGGCCACGAAAACCCGTTGGGTCGTCGCGGCCGGGTCCGGGGCGGCGCGTTGCGCGACGTGCCGGGGCGCGCAGGCCGCGAGGGAGACGGCCAGAAGCACGAGCAGCACGATCGTCCGCGTGCTGACCGGCGTCATCGGGGCGCTGGCATGTCTCGGCAAATGCATGAAAAAACCCTCTCCCCGGCCGCGAGGAGAGGGTAGTCGATGACAGGGCCGGCTCCAACCCGTCACGCGGGGGCCAGCATGCCTTTTTCCTGTGCCAGGCTGCGCATGCGCTTTTGCAGTTTCTCGAAGGCGCGCACCTCGATCTGGCGGATACGTTCGCGGCTGACATCATACTGGCCGCTGAGGTCTTCCAGGGTGACGGGCTGATCGCTCAGGCGCCGCTGTGTCAGGATGTCACGCTCCCGGTCGTTCAGCACGTCCATCGCCTCTGCAAGCAGCTCGCGCCGGGCCTCGAGTTCGTCCTTCTGCTCGTATTCGGCGGCCTGGTCGGCCCCCTCGTCCTCCAGCCAGTCCTGCCACTGCATCGAGCTGTCTTCCTCGTTGCCGACGGTGGCATTGAGCGACGCGTCACCGCCCGACATGCGCCGGTTCATCGAGATGACCTCGTCCTCGCTCACGCCGAGATCATGGGCGATCTGCTTGACCTTGTCGGGATGCAGATCCCCCTCTTCCAGCGCGCCGATGCGTGACTTTGCCTTGCGCAGGTTGAAAAAGAGCTTCTTTTGCGCGCTGGTCGTGCCAAGCTTGACCATCGACCAGCTGCGCAGGATGTATTCCTGGATGCTGGCGCGGATCCACCACATCGCGTAGGTGGCCAGCCGGAACCCCTTTTCCGGGTCGAACCGCTTGACCGCCTGCATCAGCCCGACATTGGCCTCCGAGATCACCTCGGCCTGCGGCAACCCGTAGCCGCGGTAGCCCATGGCGATCTT
Organism: Roseovarius salis; assembly: GCF_044472985.1. NCBI lineage: Bacteria > Pseudomonadati > Pseudomonadota > Alphaproteobacteria > Rhodobacterales > Roseobacteraceae > Roseovarius > Roseovarius salis. Next base: position 30,803 of record NZ_JBISDG010000021.1, read on the forward strand.
GGCCGCCAGCCGGAGGTGGCTGGTGACCAGCTTGTGCGCCGCCTCTGCATCCTGGGTCTCGACCCAGCGTTTGGCCAGCATGTATTCCTCTTCCGGTTCCAGCAGCGGAAACCGGCGGATTTCCTGCAGATACCGGTTAAGCCCGCCTTCCGGGGTCGGTGCGGGAAGATTCGCATAGTTACTCAAGCCTCGATCCCTCCAATCTGTCGGGCCCTTCTATGTTTAAGGGCTTAACATCCCAGATGGGGATGATCCTTTGCCGTTTCAAGTCAAGTGAACCAAACAGTTCAAAACACGATGACTCCGGTGAGCTGATTTTGCCAGAGGCATGTCAGAGTATTCACGCAACCGTGCGTGGCCGTCATTGACGCAGGATAGTCAGAAGCTGCGCAAAATCAGTCGGCAAGGGCGCCTCGAAACGCAGTGCCGCGCCGTTGACGGGATGTTCGAAGCCCAGCACGGCCGCGTGCAAGGCCTGCCGCGGGAAATCGCGCAGGGCGCACAGCGCCGCCTCCGGCAGCGCCCCGGCGGCGGGACGCCGGCGCCCGCCATAGACCGGGTCTCCCACCAGCCCGTGCCCCGCATGGGCCAAGTGCACGCGGATCTGGTGCGTCCGCCCGGTTTCCAGCCAGCAGCGCATCAGCGACGCGACCGGCGGGGTGCCGAAGGTTTCCAGTGCACGCGCCCGCGTCACGGCATGGCGCCCGGCCCCGAACACCACGGCCTGGCGCTGGCGGTCCGTCCGGTGTCGCGCGATCCCGGTCGTGATCTTCAGCACGTTGCCCGGCTCGTACGAGACACCGCGGATGCCACGCAAGCGGGGGTCGGCGGCGGTCGGATGGCCATGAACCAGGGCAAGGTATTCGCGGGCGACAGTATGGCGCTCGAACTGGGCGGCCAGCCCGTGATGCGCCCGGTCCGACTTGGCCACCACCAGCAGGCCGGACGTGTCCTTGTCGATCCGGTGCACGATGCCCGGACGCCGCTCGCCGCCGACGCCTGATAGGGTATCGCCGCAATGATGCAAAAGCGCGTTGACGAGGGTGCCCGCCGGGCTGCCCGGCGCGGGATGCACGACCATGCCCGCAGGCTTGTTCACCACGATGAGCTCGTCATCCTCGTACACGACATCGAGCGCGATCTCCTGCGCCCGCGTCTCGACCTCGGCGGCGTCGGGCACGTCGATCTCGACCCGGTCGCCCTCGGCCACGCGGGACTTGACCTCGGTCGTGACGACGCCGTTGACGCGGACATGACCGCCGGTAATCAGCCGGGCAAGCCGCGTGCGCGAGAGCGACGCCCCCTCTGGCACATCGCGCGAAAGCGCCTTATCAAGGCGCGGCGGCGGGTCCGCAGCAATGCGAAATGACAGGGGGGGCGGCCCCATGGCGGAAGATCCCGAGACTCGGCCGGTCGATGCCGGCACGGTAAAATACCTGCGCGTGCTGGTGACGATGCTGACCGTCACCATGATTCTGGGGTTCATAGTCATCGTCGTCCTGTTTGTCATCCGCTTCTCGGATGTCTTCGGACCCGATCTGCCCGACGAAATCAGCCTGCCCGACGGCACGACGCCGGTCGCCTTTACCAAGGGGGACGACTGGTATGCCGTCGTCACCGGCGACGACCGGATCCTGATCTTCGATCTCGAAAGCGGCGCGCTGCGCCAGACGATCGCGGTCAAGTAGACGCAGGTATATCGGGATGATGGTACCGCCTCCCCGGCTCGAACGGGGGACCTCTAGATCCACAATCTAGCGCTCTAACCTACTGAGCTAAGGCGGCACTGGCAGGCGATTTATCTTTTGGCGCGTGCGAACGCAAGTCCCAAGGACGCGGAATTCCCGCCTTTGTCCGACCAAAGGTGCCCGGCGCGGTCCGGCACGGCGCGGCGGTAGCAAACGGATCGCGAATACCGCGCGCGTCGATGCTATCCGCGGCGCCAGCCATGTCTGACCGCTTGTCATCCCGGGCGGAAACGGGTACGCCGTCCCTTCTCAGTTGCCGGGAGGATGCCATGGGCATCAACAACGAACGCGAAATCGAGGCGAACCTGCAGATCGGCCCGACCGACCAGGGGATGGTGCGCATCTATGTCGAGGGCGGCGGCGTGGAAATCCCGATGGATTTCGAGCCTGACGAGGCCCGCGAAATCGCCGAAGAGATCGTTGCCGCCGCCAACCGGGCCGAAGCGCGCAAGTCATGACGACGGGTCGCGCAGCACCAGCAGGCGTCGCGCCGCATCACGGGCGAACTTGCGGGTAAGCGCCGCCCGTCGGGCCGGCGCCAGCCGCGACTCCGGCGCCATGCGCAGGATCTCGGCGTCATAGGCATCCGCGACGATCAACCCGGTATCCGACGGCAGCAGATCGTGCGGGAAAGCCGCGTCGACGGCCCAGAAATACCTGTCGCACCAGTCCAGATATCCCGGCCATTTCGCATCGGCACGGAAATCGGCGCGGGACGATTTGCACTCGACGATCCAAATCTCCCCTTTCGGGCCCATGGCCATGACGTCCACGCGCCGGCCTCGCCGGGGCACGAACTCCTCAAGGCAGGCGAAATCGTGCGCCGCAAGGTGCCGACACACGCCACGCGCCAGAAGCTGACCGGGCTGACGGAGCGTTTCGGCGGGTTGGTTCATGCGCGTGAGTATGAACAAACGATGAACAAACGCAAGCCCTTGTCGCATCCCTGCAAAGCGCCTAGGTAGGCGTGTGTGGCGGGTGCTGCCCTTCCCGTGAACGGTTGCATTCCGGTGGCCTTAAATAATTCCGAGGGAGCTGGCTCTGTCCGGGCCGTGGTCCGGTTATTCCGGCGCCCACCTGTTCATGCAGGTCCTCGGGAATGAGAGAACCAAACGGTCGCGTGCGGGCCCGTCACACGCCTCCCACGACCGACAGTGCCGAAACGAAAAGGGCGCCGGTTCGCGGCGCCCTTGCTCCAGGATGATACCGTGCGGCACGGCGATGCGTCACTTCTGCCAGAATGCGCGCCCGCTCCCCTCGTCCGCGCGGACGGGAATGGTGGCGTGCTCATGGCGCATGACGCGCTCGGGCAGTCCGCCATGATGATCGTCATCATCGTCGTCATCCTTCATCTTCATCACGGCGATGCCGAACTGGACGCCAGCGAAGATGATGCCGTTGGAAATCCACAGCACCAGCAGTGCAAGCCACCCCTTGTCGGACGTGCTGATGAGATGCCAGAGGTTTGCGATGTTGAACCACAGCAGCATGCCCACGAACAATCCGGCTATTCCGAAGCCGATTGCCACGTTCTTGATGTAGAGGCGTATCAGTTTGGGCATCCGCTTGACTCCTCTTCGGCCGTGGCTGGTAGCGTAACACAGCATATGATGTGCTCAAGTGGATGCGCAAGGATCGGCCGGACAATTCCGCGCAGGTGGTCGGCACGGCGGGGATATCGGCTCTGGTCATCGTGGCGCCCCTGCGCTATCTGGCGGGCGCACGCACGTCCCCGGGAGACCGACAATGCCGGACATCCATGCCTATGACACGCCCGGCCCGGTCGAGGCGGAGCTCAAGGGCGCCATATCGCCGAGCGACGAGATCATCGCGGCGGCCCGCAAGGGCGAGATGTTCATCCTCGTGGACCACGAGGACCGCGAGAACGAGGGTGATCTTGTCATCCCCGCCGAATTCGCCTCGGCCGAGGCCATCAACTTCATGGCGACACACGGCCGCGGACTGATCTGCCTGCCGATGACGGCCGAGCGGATAGACCGGCTGGGTCTGCCCATGATGGCGGTGAACAACTCCTCGCGCCACGAGACCGCCTTTACCGTGTCCATCGAGGCGCGCGAAGGGGTGACCACGGGGATCTCGGCCGCCGATCGCGCCCATACCATCGCCACCGCGATCAATGACCAGAACACATCGGCCCACATTGCCACGCCGGGCCACGTCTTTCCGTTGCGCGCGCGTAACGGCGGCGTGCTCGTGCGGGCCGGACATACCGAGGCCGCGGTCGATATCGCCCGGCTGGCCGGGCTCTATCCCGCCGGCGTCATCTGCGAGATCATGCGCGAGGATGGGACGATGGCGCGCCTTCCGGACCTGGTGCAGTTCGCGCGCGCCCACGGGATGAAGATCGGCACGATCTCCGACCTGATCGCGTATCGCCACAAGCACGACAACCTCGTGCGCGAGGTGCGCCGCGACACCGTGACATCCGCCCATGGCGGCGAATGGCAGATGCGCATCTTCGCCGACGTCATCAGCGGAACCGAGCATGTCGTACTGGTCAAGGGCGACATCGAGGACGGGCGTCCGGTACTGGCGCGGACCCATGCCCTCAACGCACTGGAGGATGCCCTGGGCATCGGGCTGAGCGCCGAGGGCGGCCGCCCGACCGGCAAGCTGCCGCGCGCAATGGAAATCATCGCCGAGGAAGGGCGTGGCGCGGTTTTCCTTTTTCGCCAACCGCGCCCCACCCTGTCCAGCGAGCTGGAAGAGGACGAAGGCCCGCGCACGATCAAGCAGACCGGTCTCGGCGCCCAGATCATGTCGACGATGGGGCTGCACGAGCTGATCCTGCTCACCGACAGCCCCGGCACCCGTTACCTCGGGCTGGACGCCTACGGCATTTCCATCGTGGGCACACATCCCCTGACCGAAGGATGAGCCAATGGCCGAGACCGAGTATTCCCTCCCCCGCCCGAGCTTCGACGCACCGGTGAAGGTGCTTCTGGTGGTGGCGCCGTTCTATCGCGACATTGCGGACATGCTGATCCGCGGCGCCACCGCGGAAATCGAGGCCGCGGGCGGGACACACGAAACGGTGGAGGTTCCGGGCGCGCTGGAAATCCCCGCCGCCATCGGCATGGCCGACCGCTTGACGGAGTATGACGCCCATGTCGCGCTCGGCTGCGTGATCCGCGGGGCGACCACGCATTACGAAACCGTCTGCAATGACAGTTCTCGCGGGCTGACGCTTCTGGGTCTGCAGGGCACGCTGGTCGGGAACGGCATCCTGACCGTGGAAAACCGCGAGCAGGCACTGGAACGCGCCGATCCCGAGCGGATGAACAAGGGCGGCGGCGCCGCGGCGGCGGCCTTGCATCTGGTAGCGCTTGGCCGTAAGTGGGGCGGCCGGCGGCCAGGCGTCGGCTTTCTGCCGGGGCCCGGCAAACCGGCGCACCCCGGCGATGGCGAGGACACGCCCCAGGCATGAGCGAACAGGCAGACCAGATTTCCGGCAACGCGCGACGGCGGATGCGTTCGGCCGCGCGCCTCTACGCGGTTCAGGCGCTTTTCCAGATGGAACACGGCCGGCAGACCAGCGATTCGGTGGTGCGGGAATTCCTGTCGCACCGGTTCGGCGCGGAAATCGACGACGGTGTCGAGATGGCGGACGGGGATATCGATCTCTTCCGCCAACTCGTCGAGGAATCCGTGAACTGGCAGGCCCGGATCGACCAGATGACAGACCGGGCTCTTGTCGCCAAATGGCCCATCGCCCGGATAGACCCGACGCTGCGCGCACTTTTCCGGGTGGCCGGGGCGGAGATGGTGGCAACCGAAACACCCCCCCGCGTGGTGATCGCGGAATTCGTCGACATCGCCAAGAGTTTCTATCCCGACGGGCGCGAGCCGCGGCTCGTGAACGCCGTGCTGGACCACATGGCACGCGAGGCAAGGCCCGAGGCCTTCTGAGACCGTCCGCGCGTTTCACCACGCCAAGCCAACGCATGACCGTCCCGGGGCCAGCTGATCCGGATGCAGGGGGGCTGGTTATCCGCACATCGCATTTCCCCGACCTCCACGGCGCTGCAGCAACGGCACCTCATATCGCCGGTCGAAAGGGGACCGCCGCAAAAAGGAAGGCCACCTGTTGACCTTCCAGTTGATGGAATCCCTATATCCCGCTTTGAACACAGAGAGCGCGGAGCAATGGTATGCCCACTGAACATCATCTGACCCTGTCCATCGATGGCATGTCGTGCGGCTCTTGCGTCGGGCGTGTCGAGAACGCTCTTGCCGGGGTTCCCGGTGTCAAGAACGTCTCGGTCAACCTCGCCGGCGAATCCGCGCAACTTGATATCGACGAGACCACGCGGCTGAGGGACGTGGCCACCGCTCTCGAAAAGGTGGGGTATCCGCTGCGCACGCGGACGGTGAGCCTGAACATCGAACGCATGTCTTGCGCATCCTGCGTTGGCCGGGTGGACAAGGCGCTGGCCGGCGTGCCCGGGGTTCTGGACGTCAACGTCAACCTTGCCTCCGAAAGCGCGACGGTGACCCATGCCGAGGGCGCGGTGCGGCCGGCCGACCTCGCGGCGGCGGCACATGAGGCCGGGTATCCCGCCGAATTGGCGGAGTCAGGGCAGGCCGTGTCACCGGCTGACCGCAAGGATGCCGAGGCGCGGGACATCGCGCGCAAGACGCTCATCGCCGCGGCACTGGCCCTGCCCGTTTTCTTGATCGAGATGGGCGGCCACCTGATCCCCGGGCTGCACGGGGTCATCAACGACACCATCGGGCAGCAGGCCAGCTGGCTGATCCAGTTCGCCCTGACGACCGCGGTGCTGGCCGGGCCCGGACGCTTCTTTTACGCCAAGGGGTTTCCCGCCCTGCTGCGCGGCGCGCCGGACATGAACAGCCTTGTCGCGGTGGGCACCAGCGCGGCCTATCTCTATTCCGTCGTTGCGACCTTTGTGCCGCAGGTGATGCCTGCCTCGGTGCGCGCGGTCTATTACGAGGCCGCGGCGGTGATCGTCGTCCTGATTCTCGTTGGACGGTTCCTGGAGGCACGGGCAAAGGGCCGGACCGGCGCGGCGATCCAGCGGCTTGTGGGGATGCAGGCCCGCACGGCCCGCGTGCTGCGCGACGGTGAAGCCCGCGACCTCGACATCGACGAGATCGTGCAAGGCGACATCCTGCTCGTCCGTCCGGGCGAGCGCATCGCCGTCGACGGCGAGGTGACGGAGGGTGAGGCACATGTCGACGAAAGCATGATCACCGGCGAACCCGTGCCCGTGGCCAAGGCGCCGGGAGACCCGGTAACGGGCGGCACAGTCAACGGGGCGGGCAGCCTGCAATTTCGCGCGACACGCGTGGGCGCCGACACGACCCTGTCACAGATCATCCGCATGGTGGAGGAGGCGCAAGGCGCCAAGCTTCCGATCCAGAATCTCGTCGACAGGGTCACCCTGTGGTTCGTGCCCTTCGTCATGGCCGTGGCCGCGCTGACCGTTACGGTCTGGCTGGCCGTCGGCCCCGACCCGGCTCTGACCTTTGCGCTTGTGGCGGGCGTGTCGGTGCTCATCATCGCCTGCCCCTGCGCCATGGGCCTCGCCACGCCGACATCGATCATGGTCGGCACGGGACGGGCGGCCGAAATGGGCGTGCTGTTCCGCAAGGGGGACGCCTTGCAGCAGCTCGATTCGGTCGACGTGGTGGCGCTGGACAAGACCGGCACGGTGACCCGGGGACGCCCCGAGATGACCGACCTCGTGCCGGCCGAGGGGATGGACCGCGAGCGCGTCCTGTCGTTCGTCGCGGCGGTCGAGGACCAGTCCGAGCACCCCATTGCCGAGGCCATCGTGCGGGCCGCGCGGGCCGAGGGGGCCGCGCGGATGCAGGCGGACGATTTCAAATCGCTGACCGGCTACGGCGTCCGCGCGCGGGTGGACGGACATGACGTGCTGGTGGGCGCCGACCGGCTGATGACCCGCGAGGGAATAGCGTACGAGCAACTGGCCGGGGCCGAGGCCGACCTCGCCGAGAGCGGGCGCACCGCGCTCTATGTCGCCATCGACGGGGCGGTGGCCGCGGTCATCGCCGTGGCCGACCCGGTGAAACCTGCAAGCGCCGAGGCGATCCGCGCGCTTCACGACGCCGGTCTGCGCGTGGCCATGATAACGGGTGACAAGCGCGAGACCGCGGAGGCAATCGCGCGCGAGACCGGCATCGACCGGGTCATCGCCGGCGTGCTGCCCGACGGCAAGGTTTCGGCACTGGACGAGCTGCGCGCGCAGGGCCGCGTGGCGTTCGTGGGCGACGGCATCAACGACGCCCCCGCGCTGGCCCATGCAGATGTTGGCATCGCCATCGGGACCGGCACGGATGTCGCGATCGAAAGCGCGGACGTGGTCCTGATGTCGGGGGATCTGCGCGGGGTGGTCAACGCCTTCGAGGTGTCGCGCCACACGATGCGGAACATCCGTCAGAACCTGTTCTGGGCCTTTGGCTACAACACCGCGCTCATTCCCGTGGCCGCCGGCGTGCTGTACCCGGCCTTCGGGCTTTTGCTGTCGCCGGTCCTCGCCGCCGGCGCCATGGCGCTCAGTTCCGTCTTCGTGCTGAGCAATGCACTGCGGCTGCGCCGCCTGCGCCCGGCCATGGACGAGGGGCAGCAATCGCAAAGGCACGCGGGCGGGACGCCCGCGCGGACGGCGCCGGCCGAATAGGAGGTCGCATGAACATAGGAGATGTCGCCCGACGGTCGGGCCTGCCGGCCAAGACAATCCGCTACTACGAGGATATCGGCCTCATCCGGCCCGCGCGTGGCGCGAACGGGTACCGCAGCTTCAGCGAAAGGGACCTGCACAAGCTGGGCTTTCTGGGACGGGCGCGTTCGCTTGGATTCTCGATCGAGGATTGCCGGGGCCTGATCGCACTCTACGAGGACAAGGACCGCGCAAGTGCAGACGTCAAGATGATCGCGCAGGAGCATCTGCAACAGATCGATTCCAAGATCGCGGAACTGGAACAGATGCGCGTGACGCTTGCCCACCTCGTCGATGCCTGCGCGGGCGATGACAGGCCGGACTGCCCGATCCTTGCCGATCTCGCCACTGCGGGCGAGGAGGAGGCCGCCACCGACCCGCCCGCGTCCAGGGCCGGCCCAGACATCACAGGCTGAGCGCCGCGGCCGCCGCCGCGACAACCAGCGCGTAGGCTGCAAGAACACGCACGGCAACCCCCGTGGTCCCCGCGGCATAGCTCAGGCCGCCCTTGACCACGGTGTTGACGATCGCCGTGATGACGATCGCCGTGGCGCCGGTGGCCGGTGCGAAATCCGTCCCCACCAACCGCGCAACGGACACCGTCATCGCGTCAACGTCGGTCAGCCCCGACACGGCGGCAGCAACATAGACACCGTCGGCCCCGTACCACTGCTTGAGGTAGTGGGTCAGGAGGATGACCAACACCAGAACGCCGCCGAAAACCAGCGCGGCGGTGAGTTCGAGCGGGTTGTTCAAACCGTCCTCGTCGACCGCCGACGGCGACGACCGGCCATGCAGGACAAGGATCATCACCGCCGCGATGGCCCCTGCCGCCGCCATCAGGCCCATGGGCCACAGCAACGGCCCCAGGAGGCGCGGTTCGAAAACGCTGGCCAGCACCAGCACCCTCAGGAAGGTTATCGATCCGGCCAGCACGATGCCAGTTGCCACCACCGGAACGAGGCGTTCGTTCTGGCGCGCCAGCCGCGAGAGCGCGACCGTCGTCGAGGTCGAGGAGGCCAGCCCGCCGAATACCCCCGTGGCCAGCACACCGAGGCGCGGACCGGCCAGGCGCACCGCGCCGTAGCCGACGAAGGACAGCCCCGCGACGATGACGACGGCCCACCAGATTTCGTAAGGGTTCAGAACCCCGCCGGGACCGTAGCCGCGATCCGGCAGGAAAGGCAGAACGGCAACCGACAGCATCGCCAGTTTCAAAAGCGCATCGAGTTCCAGCTGCCTGATCCGCGCGACCCAGCCATGCAGCCGCGTCTTGATCGACAGCAGGAATGTCGCGGCGACGGCAAGCACCGCCGCCGGCGCGGGTGCCCCCAGAACCGCCGCGGCGCCAAGGCCGTATGTCAGCAACAGCGCGATCTCGGTGGTCAGGCCGAGATCCTCGCGTTCCGCCATTTGCACCCAGTAGCTGACCGTGATCAGGGCGGAGATACCGATCACCCCGAGGCCGAGGATAACCGGCCCTGTCAGGGCCGTCAGCCAACCGGTGACCCCACCGAAAAGACCGACCAGCGCGAATGTCCGGATGCCCGCGCTGCGCGTACCTTCGGATGCGGCGCGGCCCTGCCAACCGCGCTCCAGCCCGAAAAGCAGCCCGATGGCCAGCGCCAGCGCCAGCCGGGCGAAAAGGTCGATCTCTTCCATGGCCGTCACGTTGCACCAGAACGCCTTTGGACGCCAGACGGATGACACCCGGCGCGTCAGCCCCCGTGGTCGAAAACCGCCATCTGGCTGGCCCCGCCCAGCATCGGGTGGCAACCGGCGATGTCCTCGAACCGCACGGCGTACCCGCTTGCGCCCGCAACGCGCGTGCCCCAGTTGCGGAACGCCGCGCGCGACCACTCGAAACGGTGATCTGGATGGCGGAACCGGTGGGGCGGCACGCCGAGCAAAGGGTTGAACTCGGCATTGGGCGTGGTCAGGACCACGCGGCGCGGCCGCAGGAAATGGAACACGGCACGCTCCACCTGCGAGAGGCGATCCGGGGGGACGTGTTCGATCGTCTCGACAAGAACCGCGCAGTCGAACCCGGCAAGATCCGGTGCCGGGTCGGTCAGGGAAGCCAAACGCAAATCGACCTTGCACCCGTGCACGTCGCGACGTGCAAGCCGTTCGCGCAACCGTTCGAGCGCGACCTTGCGGACATCGAGACCGACCAGCCTCTTTATCCCGGGCGCGCCGGCCAAGCGCAGGAAGAAATCCCCGTCGCCACAGCCCAGATCGAGTACACGCGACGCGCGGCATGCGGTGACGGCCGCGTGAACCGCCGCCAGACGGTCCTCGTGCAGCGGGCTCGTCACCGGCACCCCGGCGGTTCCGGCGCCCCGCGCCGCGATATGCAGCCCCCTGTCGCCATGGGCACCGTGTTTGCGCCCTTTGCCGCCGCGGCGCAAGCGCCCGTGAGGCTCACGGATCGCACGGCGGGCCGTCGCAGGCCCTTCGACCTGCATAGCCAATGCGCCAAGAAGGCGACGCCGCGCCCGTTGCGGCAAGACAAGCGGTTGGTGCGCGGAAACAACAACGTGTCACCGCCGGCACGCCCGCGTCCGAAATCCATTGCGAGCGGGTCTGACCGCCGTATCCTGCGTTAAAAATGTAACGTGGAAATTACGAATGAGCGACATTCACGCCGGCGCGCCGCGCTTTTCCGATATCTTCCCGCTGCGCGCCGCGATCCGGCAATATCGAACCACCCGCCGACAGGACGCTTTTCTCGGAAACGTCTTCTGGATGGTACTCTCGCTCGATCTCGTTCTCGTCTTGGCGCATGTGGTCCATGAACTCGTGATCGTGGCCGGTGTTCCGCTGGAGCTGGAATCGCTGCGGCTGAACCAGCACTCCAGCTTTGCGAGCGTCTGGAACTATTCCCAATTGATGCTCATCTGCGCCGTTCTGGCCAATCTCTGGCTGAAAACGCGCCGCAGGGCATTCGCACTCATGCTGATGCTCTTCCTCATGTTGCTCGTCGACGATTACTTCGAAGCGCATGACCGGGTCGGGTTTCTCGTTGGCAACGCCTTGCCGCAGGGCTGGATGCAGGCGCTGACCCCGCAGGCCCGCGGCGAGGTCATCGTGTACCCGGTGATGATCGCGCTGGCGGCACCGCTGCTCTGGCTGGCGCAGACACGCGCGCCGGTCGAAGAGCGCACGTTCTTTTCTGCGCTCATTGCCGGCACGGTCGTGCTCGGCATCTTCGGCATAGGCGTGGACGTTCTGCACGCCCTCCTCAACGCGGCCCTGGGGAATGCCGCCGATGTTTTGCGGCGGACCATGGACCGCGCGATGACCGTTCTGGAGGACGGGGGCGAGACGGTCGCGTTTTCCCTGTGCCTGTGGCTGTGCCTTGCCCGCCTCAAGGCGATGGCACCCTGACCGGCACACTCGCACCCGCCGTGCCTGATGCACCACTGCCGCAATGTCGCCTTTGCTGGTGCCCCCAGAGAGACTCGAACTCCCGACCTACTGATTACAAATCAGTTGCTCTACCAGCTGAGCTATAGGGGCACGGCACGGGAATACGCCACTTCCGCCCCGGCCCGCAAGCGGGAATCGCGGGGGCGGGCGGCGGGGTGGAATCCGGTTTAACTGCACGCAAAAGCAGCTATAGTGGCGCGTGATCGAAATACCCGGGTCGTTTACGAAAAATGCAGGTTGTTCTTCACGCAGGCGCCCATGTCACCGACGAGGACCGGCTGGTGACATGCCTATTGGACAATGCCGAGCGGCTGGCCGAGATCGGCACCGTCGTCCCGGCCCCTGACGATTATCGCAATCTCCTGCGGGACACGATCAACGCGGCCACCTCGGACGGGGTCAGCGCCGATGCCCGCGACGCGCTGCACGCCGCGCTGGTGCCGGGCGGCGGGGCGGACCGCGTGGTGCTGTCGAACGAAAGCTTTTTCGGCACCCACAAGATGGCGGTGAAACGGATGTTTTACCCCGCGGCCTGCGCGCGGCTCGAAGCGTTCCGCCAGCTCTTTCCCAATGACGAGGTCGAGCTCTTCTTTGCCATTCGCAACCCGGCCACCTTCATGCCCGCGCTTCTGGCCAAGACCAATTTCAACAGCATCGAGGACATGTTCCGCGGCTACGACCCTTTCACCTTCCGGTGGTCGGAGATGTTCGAGCGCATCCGTGCGCAGCTCCCGGACCTGCGGATGACCGTTTGGTGCAACGAGGACACGCCGCTCATCTGGGCAGAGGTGATGCGCGAGATGGCCGGGCTGGAGCCCACCGCCCACGTCGAGGGCGAGTTCGCCCTTCTTTCGGAGATCATGACCGAGGGCGGCATGAAACGGTTCCGCAGTTACATGGGCAGCCACCCAGGCATGACAGAGATACAGAAGCGCCGGGTGATCGCGGCCTTTCTCGACAAGTTCGCGCGCGAGGACGCGGTGGAAGAAGAGTACGAGATCGAGGGCTGGACCGAGGACATGATGAACCAGCTCACCGACATCTACGAAGAGGACATCTACGCCATCCCCCGCGTGCCTGGCGTGACCATGATCGCCCCCTAGAGCGCCAAAAGACCGCGCATCATCGCCAGCGCGATGGCCTGGTCGCGGCTCTCGGCACGCATCTTGGCCGACGCGGCGCGGATGACGCGCGACACCTCGGTGCGGTCGCGACCGGTCCTTTCCGCGATGGCGTCCTCGCTCAACCCCCCTGCCAGCCATGCAAGGACATCGGCTTCGCGCTGCGTCAGCGCCCGCCACTCGGAGCCGAATGCCCGCGCGGCGGGATTGTCCGCTCCGGGGGGGTGCACGCTGTAGGACAGCATGGCCGAAACGGCCGAGAACGCCCGCGCCGTGCCGGGGCCGAACAGATCGGCCGGATCGTCCTCGCAACTGAGCACGAGGCACTTGTTTTGCGGCCCCTCGAACCATGCGTGGGTCAGCATGTAGCGATAGCCGTATTCGAGCATGCGGGCGTGCAGCCGGCGCATCCGGGCATCACCCGACCTGTCGGGCATGCGGGCCGCCACATCATAGAGCGCCGGCGGCGCGCCGGCCATGGACGCCCTGAGCAAAGGGTCCGTATCCGCCAGCCCCGCGCCGGCATATTCCTCTAGCCAGCCGGGTTTCATCGAACTGCGCATCCACGCGATGCTCTCGGTTCCCCTGAGGAACACGCCGGCATTGACGGCGTTCGCGTTCAGCCGGCCCGCGACCGCATTGACGCCGGCCCAGGCGTCCTCGCCGTCACGCGCCTGCGCAAGGGTGTCGGCCGTGTCGATCAGGAGGTTCGCGAAGCGCGTGGTCATCTTCATCGTGTCGCCTGCCGGGGCGGCCCGGCGGGCGATCTCACATGCCCAGCGCTTCCTTGTACATTTCCAGCACCGCTTCTTCCTCGGCGATGTCGTCCTTGTCGCGCTTGCGCAACGCGATGACCTTGCGCATCACCTTGGTGTCGTAACCGCGCGCCTTGGCCTCGGCCATGACTTCCTTCTGCTGGTCGGCCAGATCCTTCTTCTCCGCCTCCAGCCGCTCGAAACGCTCTATGAACTGGCGCAGCTCGTCGGCGGTCACGCGATAGCCGGACTCCGGGCTTTCTTCGTTCATGGCATCCTCTCCACTTGGGCCGGGGCCATTCCCATACTTGGCGCGTGCCGGGGCCGCAAGGGGCCACCGCACGCTTGCGTGCCGGGCCCGTCCGGTCTAGGGCCTAGCGTGTCAACGCCGAACGGAGGGCACCGATGGACATTCTGATTTGGCTGGGGGCGGCGGTGTCGCTCGTCGGGCTGGCGGGGCTCGTATGGTGCATCATCCGGGTCTGGAAGGCACGCCGCGCCGGGCTTGACGATCACGAACTGCGCGCCGTGCTGCAGAAGGTCGTGCCCGTCAACACGGGCGCCCTGTTTTTGTCCGTGGCCGGCCTGATGCTGGTCGTGCTGGGAATCATCCTTGGCTGACACGGTCCCCAAGGGGCCGCGTGGTCAGACCGGCATGTTGTCGAACTGCGCCTCGATCGCCTCGGCCAGCAACTCGTCGTTCAGCGCGCGAATCCCGGCAGGCACCTGTATGCCCTGCCCGTCGAGCGTTTCCATGAGTTCGCCGAGGCGCGGTTGAAACAGGTACCGCGTGTCGGCATCAGCCGCCAGAATGCGCTCGTGAAGACGCTCCAGATCTTTCGTAACGTCGGTCATGCCATCCTCCCAATGTGTTTCCGGCGATATTGGATCCAGGCGGCGCCATCACAAGCCCGCACGCCCCGCCTTACGCTATCAGATCTGCGCGGCGCATTCGCGACAGAACGGCGTATCAGGCAGGGTATCCAGTCGTTCGCCCGAAATTTCATCACCGCAGCGTGTACAGATGCCGTAATTCCCATCGCGAATACGTTTCAGCGCGGCACGAATGCGCGCGATCTCCGTCTCGCCCTGATGTCCGAGCCCCTCCAGCACCTCGTCGTCCTCGCGCTCGACGGCCGACTCTTCCCAGTCCTTGGAATGAGGGGCGTCAAGATCCGACTCGATCCGGTGAAGGCGGCTGTCAAGCTCGGCCAGCCGGTCGAGAAGAACTTTCCGGTAGTGGGCGACATCGGGCATTCGGAACCTCCATTGACCGGCCAACCCTGTCATGGCGGGCACCGGGCGTCCTTGATACAGGTCAACCGCCGAAACGCGGCCCAACACCAACATTGCACGGCGGCGGGCTGATCATTGCCGTGTTTCCAGACCGGGTATCTCCGGCAGGGCCGGTATCCCGTCATCCTCGCCATCGGCGGCAACCGTATGCCCGGTGGCATCGGGCGCCGCATCGGGCACGGTGGGTTGTGGCGGCGCCGGGTCTGCTGGTGGCTCGGGCGGGGTTGGCCCGTGACTGTCCTGCGTCGAGGGGCCGTCATGGCGTGGGGGAACCTGGCCGGCCGCATCACCGCGCAGCTCCGTGTCGTCGGGGGCCGGCGGGGCCTGCCCCGCCGCAGTGGCGCCGGACAGACGCACCGCGCGAAAGCCGTTCATCTGCCCAAGCCGGGTCACCGCCGCGACGTGACCGCGCGCCGCCACCAGCTCTGTCCGGGCGATGGCATCGGCATCGATCGGCAGCGTCATTCCGGGCGCGAGCTGCATGACGCGCGACAACGGCAGGGTCACCCGGTCCAGCACCGCCTCCAGCGTCGCGGGGGCCGTCATGGCCAGCTCGGACAGGTCGAACCGCCCCCGACGCGGGTCAGGCCGGTCGGGGGGCGCCGGGGGGGCCAGCGACGTCTCCGGCAGTATCACCGTGAACTCGCCGGTGCGGGCACCCGGCCCTATGTCACAGGTGATGGCGAACAGCTGATAATCGGTCTCCTGCAGCAGGATCATAAGGGCGCGCACATCCGCGATCCGGTCGGCAAAACGCAGGCCCGGACGGCCATGCGCATCCCCTGCCTCCGACATCCTGTCATCGTACCCTTCCATCAAGGCATCAAGGAGAGGCGCCCCGATCGCGGCGTCGGTATCCGTGAACGGCCGTTCGGGCGCGGGGTGCGACAGGACATGCCCCGTTGTCTGGCTCTCGACCAGCGCCTGCACCATCTCGCGATCCATCAGGGCGACACCGGGCGCCGCTTCCCGCGACTCAAGCAACAGGATGAGGCAATCGGGAGCGACCTGCGCCTTCAGCTCCGACAGGGGAATCCGGCGCTGTTCCACCGCGCACACGGTCACCGGCAGGCGTAGCCGCCGCTCGCAGGCCATTTCGAGCGACAGGCGCAACGCCTTCGACGGCGACATCGCGCGCGCGGCGAAGTCCTCGCGCGCGTTCAGCGCCTTTTTCCGGATCACGGTGCTGGAATTCTGCGTTGACATGCCTACCGCCGCGGGCCGCTGGCCTGAATGAGCTTGCCGCACCGTAACCGAGTTAAAGTTACCAGAGTCTTACCAGCCGCCGGGCGCGGCCAACAGCGTCACTGCGCGGCGCGGACACCTTGCTGCGCGTCCAGCGGCAACACGACGCGAAACGCCGCGGCATCCTGCCCCGGCAGGTAGGTGATCTCTCCGCCCAGCCGGGTCATGATCTCGCGGCATATCGCGAGCCCCAGCCCCGCGCCGCCGGCCTTGGTCTCCCCGATGCGGGAGAACTTTTCGAAGATGACCGCCTGCTGGTCGGCGGGTATGCCCGGGCCGTTGTCGACGAAGTCGATCACCAGGTCGCCGCCTGAAACCACCGGGCGGATGGTGAGCTCCGGGGTCGTGGCGTCGCAGTACTTGGCACTGTTCGAGATCAGGTTGATGAAGACCTGCACCAGCCGGTCGGAATCGGTGTGCAGTTGCACCTGTTCCGCTCGGGCGTCGCGATGGATGCGCAGGCCCTGCCCCGCCGCCCCCGCCGACGCCACCGCGCGATCGAGCAGATCGGATAGCAACCCGGGCTGTGTCTGCAAATCGACCTGTCCGTTCTCGAGAACCGAAAGATCCAGCAGGTCATCCAGCAACCGCGTCAGACGCGTCGCCTCGTCTAGAATGATGGAGGCGTACCTGTCCCGCTCCGTCTGAGACAGGCCGTCACTGTCGCGCAGGATTTCCGAGAAGGCCCGGATCGAGGTCATGGGCGTGCGCAACTCGTGGCTGATCTGGCTGAGGAACGCGTCTTTCTGAACCGAGATCTGGGTGAGCTTGTCGTTGGCCTCGCGCAGTTGCCGGGCGGTGCGCGCCTGTTCCTGTGTCTTGGCTTCGAGTCGACTGGAGTATTCCATGATCTGCGCCGTCTCGTCGGCCACCGCCATGAGATCCTCGACCGAGACGGTGGCCCCCCCGACGATCTGGCTGATCATGGCGTGGGCCGTGGCGGCACCCACCGAACCGGAGAGGGCACGCTCCAGTGTCTGGAGGAAGTCCGGCGTCGGCTCGGGCATCCCGCCTGCAAGCCCCTGGCGCCGGGCCTCCTGCGCGAACATGGCCTGCGCCTCGCTGGCGCCCATGATCCGCTGGGACATGATCAGCAGGTCCTCCGTCTGGGCGGGCCCACCCGACCAGCTTCCCGGGGTGGCCGAGTGCTGGAAGACATTTACGAACTGCGCCCCCTGCAGGCGTTCCAGAGGCTGTGGCAGAGACACCAGCGAAACGAACACGAACACCGCCGTGTTGAGAAGCAGGCTCCACATCACGGCGTGGATCACCGGGTCCATGCCCACCGCACCGAACAGCGCGCGCGGCCGAAGCGCGGACAATCCGAAAAGACCGTCATCGAAAACCGCCTGCGGCAGGATGCCCGAGGGGCCGAAACTGGGCAGGAAAAGGCAATAGAGCCAGACGATAAATCCCACGGCCAAGCCGGCCAGCGCCCCGGTGCGCGTCGCCCCGCGCCAGAACAGGCCGCCGGCCAGCGCGGGCAGGAACTGCGCCACGCCCACGAAGGAAATGAGCCCCATCGCCGCAAGGGCCGCACCACCCCCCGAGAGGCGGAAATAGCTGTAGCCGAGGAACAGAACCAGCCCGATCGACAGCCGCCGCGCCAGCAGCGCCACATTGCGCACGTCACCCGAAACCATGGCACTGCCACCCGTGAACCACAGCCAGACCGGCATCACTATGTGGTTGGACACCATCGTGGACAGCGCGATTGCCGCCACGATCACCATCGAGGTGGCCGAACTGAAGCCGCCCAGGAAGGACAGGACCGCCAGGCCCTCCTGCCCGTTCAGGAGCGGCAGTGTCAGAACGAACAGGTCCGGGTTGGCGCCCTCGGGCATGAACTGCAGCCCGACGGCCGCGATCGGCACCACGAAGAGACTCATGAGCATCAGGTACGCCGGGAAGGCCCAAGCGGCCATGCGCAGGTGGTCCTCGTCCTCGTTCTCCACGACCATCACCTGGAACATCCGCGGAAGGCAAATGAACGCGGCCGCGGACAAAAGGGTCAGCCCGACCCATCGGCTGCCGGGCACCTCCCACCGGGCAATGGGCGAGGCGTCGATGCGTGCCAGAGTCTCTCCCACCCCGCCGGCAAGGCCCCAGACCACGAACACGCCGACCGCAAGCAGGGCGCACAGCTTGACCACGGCCTCCAGCGCGATCGCCATGACCACACCGTGATGACGTTCGTTGGCATCAAGGTTGCGCGTGCCGAACAGGATCGTGAAGACCGCCAGCCCCGCGGCGACCCAGAGCGCGGTCGCCCGTTCGCTGGGTTCGGCCGGCCCGCCGGGGTCCGCCTCGGCGAAGGTCTCGAACGACAGCGTCACCGACTGAAGCTGCAGCGCGATATAGGGCGTCAGGCCGATCACGGCGACGAGCGTGACGAAAACGGCCAGAACGTTCGACTTGCCGTAGCGCGACGAGATCAGGTCGGCGATCGACGTGATGCGCTGGCTGCGCCCGATCCGCACCATCTTCCGCAGGGTGAGCCACCAGCCGATCATCACCAGCGTCGGGCCGAGATAGATGGTCACGTATTCAAGGCCGGAGCGCGCCGCGAATCCCACCGCGCCGTAGAACGTCCACGCGGTGCAATAGATCGACAATGACAGGGTGTAGACGATGGGGGATCGCAACCACCGGCCGCGCCCGTGCCGTGCCGCCCGGTCAGCCCCGAATGCCACGGCGAACAGGAAGGCCACGTAAAGCAGGCAGACGAGGACCAGCACGTTGAGCGTGAGCATCAGCTGTCCCCGTTATCCTCCACGCCCTCGTCCTCGTCTTCCGAGCTGAGGTGGCGCGACAGCACCCCCGAAAGCGCCGCAAGGCCGGCCCACACCACGAAAAGATAGGCCATGACATGGGCGGTGCGTCCGCCGGCCGCGTCCTTCCACAACAGCGGAACAAGGAAAAGGATGCCGCCCAGAACGGGCAGGAGGCGCGCCGCATCGGCCATGCGGCGATACCGGTACGTGCGCCTGTGCACGAACAGGGAACCGCGCCGCCCCCTCAAGACGCCACCAATTCGCGCACCGCCTCCAGCACCTCGGCATTCGAGAACGGCTTTGTCATGTAACGGCTGGCGCCGGCGCGCTCGGCCATCTCGCGGTCCTTGTCCTGACCGCGTGCCGTCAGCATCAGAACCGGCACGCCGTTGAGATCGTCGTCGCCACGGATTTCCTGCAGGATGTCGAAGCCGCTGCGCCCCGGCAGCATCACGTCGAGGATCAGAAGGTCAGGCCGCTGCGCGCGCACGACATCGACCGCGTCGTGACCGTTTGAATGCGTCTTCACCTCCCAGCCTTCCCGCGCGAGGATGAACCTTATCGCCTCGATTATGTTGCGCTCATCCTCGATGAGAATGACCCTTTTGCCCATTCAATCGGCCTCCCCTCCGATTGCGCGGCCGCGTGGCCGCATTTCACTATCGTCAATGTCGGGCGGGCTGTCAAAAGCCGCCGACGATAGACGGTTCCCGCCGGGCCGGGCAATCCGTCCTCGGGCAGACCCGGCAGTTGGTGCCGACCTCGCGCGGGGGGGCCGCACCTTCGGTACCGGGATCGGGCAGCAGCAGCATGTGCGGACGCACCAGAACCGGCGTATCGAAACCGGCCGGCGCGATGACGTCGTTGACTGCCATGGCCAGAACGCGCGCCTCGCCCTGCTGGAGCCGCATCCGAACCGGCGCGTTTGGCTGCACCAGAAGCTGGAACAGGGGCCAGAGCGTGCAGGCTGACGCCGATTTCGGGATCGAGAACCCCAGAACGGGCTTGCGGAACACCAACGTGCCGGACCCGTCGCAAACGACCAGCCCCACCGGCCCCGTCATCTGCTCGGGCAGCATGGCAAGCCTTCGGAAGACGGCGGCCATGTCGCATCCCGTGCGCGCGGCGATCCGCTGCGGGTCGATGGGGTCATCACCGATCTCGTCGCGCAAAGTGGTCATCGGCAGGGCCTGCGCGTCGCGCAGATACTGCTCCAGCGCCTGTCGCGCCAGTTGCCGGCCGACCCGCGTGTCAAGCGCGTCCGAGCCGTCCAGCAACGCCTCGATCTCCGCAGGTCCGGCGGACCTTTCGAGATCGGGAAAATGAAACCCGTTCTCGTCAAGGAAGGCGTGCATCTCGTCCTGCGGCGACTTGATCTCGGCCTTGGCATCCAGCGACACCTCCAGATAGCGAGCCAGCGCCTCCGCCCCCTCGCCCAGCCGCTGGCTGTCCTCGTTGATGTTGCGCTGGAAGCGGTGGCGCCATTCCGGTTCGAGGGCATGGGATTCGGCAAGGATCGACGCGGCAGAACGTATCGCCGTCACCGTCGAGATGACCTCGTGCAGAGACGCGGCGAGCTGCGGGTCGTGCGACAACCAGTCCGACAGCGTCTTGACGGTATCCTCCAGCTCGTCGCGCTGCCGGTTCAGCTCGCACACCAGCTCGGCCCACCCGGGAAACCGCCCGGCGAATTCCTCGGCACGCGCCAGCTCCGTCTCGATCTCGGGGCGCACCGCCGCCGCCTCGCGCAACCCGCTGACCAGCGCGGCCTCCGCTCCCTCCGACAGCAGGGCCGGGGCCACGTCGAGGACCTCCGCCAGCTTGTTGAGGGTCTTTCCGCCGATTCTCCGCCGGTTGTGCTCGATCAGGTTGAGATAGGATGGCGAGATGCCGGCACGCCGCGCCAGCTCCGACTGCCGCAGGCCGTTCATCACCCGCCTTTCGCGGATGCGGCTGCCGATCATCGAGGGTTCCGACATCGTGTATTTTTCCGTGGAATCTTGGGCTTCCGCCACGTCATACAAAAAAATTTACAAGCCCGCCATGCGGGTTGTCCATTTTTTTACAAATAAATCCTTTCGCAAAAGCCTGTTGTTGCGAAATTTTCTGGTACCTTGCCATAATCGTTTTGCACATTGGTGTGTTCCGGGGCGGCAGAGGAGGCCCCTCGGAAGTTTCTCAAACGGGAGGATATCCATGTCCAAATCCAATCTGACTCGTCGTGGCCTGCTCAAGACCAGCGCGGTCGCGGGCGCGGGTGTTGCGCTGCCGACGATCTTCACGTCGCGCGCCAGCGCCTTCACGAACGAGCCGACCGGTTCGAGCGTCGTGCTCGGCTTCAACGTGCCGCAGTCCGGCCCCTATGCCGACGAGGGCCAGGACGAGCTCCGCGCGTATGAACTGGCGGTCGAGCACCTCAACGGCGGCGGCGACGGCGGGATGATGAACACGTTCTCGTCCGACGCGCTGAAAGGCAACGGCATCCTCGGCAAGAAGGTCGACTACGTCACCGGGGACACCCAGACCAAGTCGGACGCCGCGCGTGCCTCGGCCCGCTCGATGATCGAAAAGGACGGTGCCGTGATGATCACCGGCGGGTCGTCCTCGGGCGTGGCCGTGGCGGTGCAGGCGCTCTGCCAGGAGGCCGGGATCATCTTCATGGCCGGCCTGACCCATTCCAACGACACCACGGGCAAGGACCGCAAGGCCAACGGCTTCCGCCACTTCTTCAACTCCTACATGTCGGGCGCGGCGCTCGCGCCGGTGCTGGCGGCGGAATACGGCAATGACCGCAAGGCCTATCACCTGACCGCCGACTACAACTGGGGCTACACCACCGAGGAGGCCGTGCGCGCCTCGACCGAGGCGCTCGGCTGGGAAACGGTCGCGGCCGTCAAGACGCCGCTGACCCAGACCGATTTCAGCTCGTACATCGCGCCCGTGCTGCAATCGGGGGCCGACACGCTGGTGCTCAACCACTACGGCGGCAACATGGTCAACTCTCTGACCAACGCCGTCCAGTTCGGACTGCGTGACAAGGTCGTGAACGGCAAGGACTTCCAGATCATCGTGCCGCTCTACTCGCGCCTGATGGCACGCGGTGCCGGCGAGAACGTGAAGGGTATCTTCGGCTCCACAAACTGGCACTGGTCGCTGCAGGACGAGGGCTCCAAGGCCTTCGTGAAATCCTTCGGCGAGAAATACGGCTTCCCGCCCAGCCAGGCGGCGCACACCTGCTACGTGCAGACGCTGCTCTATGCCGACGCCGTGGAACGCGCCGGCAGCTTCGAGCCGTGCGCGGTTGTGGAGGCGCTGGAAGGCTACGAGTTCGACGGGCTGGGCAACGGCCCGACGCTGTACCGCGCCGACGACCACCAGTGCTTCAAGGACGTGCTCGTGGTGAAGGGCAAGGAAAACCCGCAATCCGAGTTCGACCTTCTCGAAATCGTCGAGGTCACGCCGGTGGAGCAGGTCATGTACCCGCCGGATCACCCGCAGATGGGCGGCGCCGACGCGACGCTCGGCACCTGCAACAACGGCGCCTGATCGCGCGCCGTTGTCGGGGTGGGCACGTGGTGCCCACCCCCACCCGCGCCGGTCCGGCGCCTCCTGAAAATTTCTCAGAGGCAGACCGATGGAAGCAATCATCCTGCAAATTCTCAATGGCCTGGACAAAGGGTCGGCCTATGCGCTCATCGCGCTCGGCCTGACACTTATCTTCGGCACGCTCGGCGTCGTGAACTTTGCCCATGGCGCGCTGTTCATGATCGGCGCGTTCTGCGCGGTCACGCTGAACCGTATCCTGACCGCCTCCCGCACGATCATCGACGAGACGCGAACCGACTTTCTGGGCAATCCGCTCGAGGTGGAAGTGCCGTATGTCCACGACTGGTTCGGCGAAGCTGCCGGGGCCACGATCATCGAATGGTCGGTGCCGCTCGCGATCCTCTTCGCAATCCCGGTGATGATGCTGATCGGCGTGATCATGGAACGCGGGCTCATCAAGCATTTCTACAATCGCCCGCACGCGGACCAGATCCTCGTCACCTTCGGTCTTGCGATCGTGCTGCAGGAGATCATCAAGTTCTTCTACGGCGCCAACCCGATCCCCACCCCGGCGCCCGACGCCTTTGCCGGCTCTTTCGATTTCGGCGCGTTGCTCGGGTTCGATCCCAATCTCATCATCTACCCGTACTGGCGGATCATTTACTTCGTCTTCGCCGCGATCGTGATAGGTGCCGTTTTCGCCTTCTTGCAGTTCACGACGTTCGGGATGGTGGTCCGCGCCGGCATGGCCGACCGCGAGACCGTCGGGCTGCTGGGCATCAACATCGACCGCCGCTTCACCATCATGTTCGGCCTGGCCGCCTCCGTGGCGGGGCTGGCCGGCGTCATGTACGCCCCCATCAACTCGCCCAACTACCACATGGGAATGGATTTCCTCGTGCTCAGCTTCGTGGTGGTCGTCGTGGGCGGCATGGGAAGCCTGCCCGGCGCCGTGCTTGCCGGTTTCCTGCTGGGCATCCTCGAAAGCTTCGCCTCGATGGGCGCCGTGCTCGAGGTGCTGCCGGGCATCAACCAGATCATCATCTACCTGGTGGCCATAATCATCCTGCTCACCCGTCCCCGGGGGCTGATGGGCCGCAAGGGCGTCATGGAGGAATAAGCCGTGCTTGGTCTAGAAAAGAAAGATTTCCGTCTGTTCGTCATCGTGGCGGTGCTGGCCCTGCTCGCGCCCTTCATCCTCAACCCCTTTCCCTCGGACTCGGGCCTCGCGCAGTTCAACGCCGGCTATCCCGACCTGATGCAGCGCTTCGTGATCTTCGGGATCTTCGCCATCGGCTTCAACATCCTGTTCGGTCTGACAGGCTACCTCAGCTTTGGCCACGCGGCCTTTCTCGGGGTGGGGTCCTATGCGGCGATCTGGATGATGAAGCTTCTGACGATGAACATCATCCCGGCCATCATCGTGTCGATCGTCATCGCCGGTCTGTTCAGCCTGATCGTGGGATGGATATCGCTGCGCCGGTCCGGAATCTATTTCGCCATCCTCACCCTGGCCTTCGCGCAGATGTCCTATTCCCTCGCCTACTCGGTGCTCACGCCGATCACCGGCGGCGAAACGGGCCTGCAGCCCAAGGTCAATGACGCCCGCATCCTTGACGGGCAGCTCGCCGAGGGGAGCACGCCGCAGGCCAATCTCTTCGGCATGGACATGAGCGCCAGCATGGAGCTGAACCCCGGCGGGTGGCTGTTCACCTTCAACGCGGGCTACTACATCGCGGCGGTGGCCATGCTGATCAGCTTCTACCTGGCGATCCGCATCTTCCGGTCGCCGTTCGGGATGATGCTGCGCGCGGTCAAGTCGAACCAGACGCGGATGTACTATACCGGTCTCAATGCCAAGCCCTACACGCTCGCGGCCTTCGTCATCTCGGGCATGTATGCCGGCCTGGCCGGTGGGCTTCTGGTGTCCATGGACACGCAGGCCGGGGCCGAACGCATGTTCTGGACCGCCAGCGGCGAGGTGGTCCTGATGACCATCCTCGGCGGGGCGGGCACGCTGATCGGCCCGGTCCTCGGCGCGGGCCTGATCAAGTACATGGAAAACATCCTGTCCAAGATCAACAAGGACGTGCTGCACGAATGGTTCGCCTTCATGCCCAGCGGGCTCGAGGACTTCATCGTGGGCATCGTCTATCCCTTCGTAGGAAAGGGCTGGCACCTCACCCTCGGCGTCATCTTCATGGCCGTGGTGATCTTCCTGCCCGGCGGCCTGGTCGAGGGCGGTCAGCGCATCGCGCGCCTCTTCCGCGGCAAGAAGCCCAAGGATGACGGCGACAAGGCCACCCAATCCACCCCAGCGGAATAAGGAGACCGACCAATGGGCATTCTTGAAGTCAAGAACGTCAACAAGCGCTTCGGCGGTCTGCAGGCGCTGGGCGACGTGAACCTGAGCGTGGAGGAGAACTCCGTCCACGCCATCATCGGGCCGAATGGCGCGGGCAAGTCCACCCTGCTGAACTGCCTGATCGGCAAGCTGGTTCCCGACACCGGCTCGGTCATGTTCGACGGGCAGAGCGTGCTGGGCCGAAAGCCCTTCGAGATCAACCAGATGGGTATTTCCCGCGTGTTCCAGACGCCGGAGATCTTCGGCGACCTGACCGTGCTGGAAAACATGATGATCCCGATCTTCGCGACCCGCGACGGCGCGTTCCGGATGCATGCACTCGAAAGCACGTTCCGCGAAAAGACCGTCATCGAACAGGCCGAGGACATGCTGGAGAACCTGAATCTGGCGGAACAGCGCCACGTTCACGCGGCGGCGATGTCGCGCGGCAACAAGCGGCGGCTGGAGATCGGCATGTGTCTGGCGCAGAACCCGCGGCTGCTGTTGCTCGACGAGCCGACGGCGGGTATGGCGCGGGCGGACACCAACGCCACGATCGACCTGCTCAAGCAGATCAGCGACGAGCGCGACATCACCATCGCAATCATCGAGCATGACATGCACGTGGTGTTCAGCCTGGCCGAACGGATCACGGTGCTGGCCCAGGGCACGCCGCTGGTCGAGGACACACCCGACAAGATCAAGGGCCACCCCAAGGTGCGCGAGGCGTACCTGGGCGAAACGGCCTGATACAAGGAGAGCCAAGATGAACGTCAAACCCGACTTCTCGAAGGGCGTCAGCCACGCCGAGACGGCACCGGCTTTCCTGTCGGTGTGGGAAATGCAGTCGTACTACGGCGAGAGCTACATCGTTCAGAACATCTCGTTCAACGTGCACGAGGGCGAGATCCTCGCGCTACTCGGCCGCAACGGCGCCGGCAAGACCACCACCCTGCGCTCCATCGCGCGGATGGACAGCCCGCAGGTCAACCACGGGGAAATCTGGCTGGATCACCAGCCGCTGCACAAGATGAGCAGCCACGAGGCCGCACAGGCGGGCATCGGGCTTGTGCCCGAGGACCGCTGCATCATCCCCGGCCTGACGGTCGAGGAAAACCTCCAGCTGGCGCAGATCGCCCCGCCCGCCGGCTGGTCGTTCGACCGCCTCTTCGAGCTCTTTCCCCGGTTGGCCGAGCGCCGCAAGCAGGAAGGCGTCACCCTCTCCGGCGGCGAACAGCAGATGCTTGCCGTGGCGCGTGCTCTTGCCCGCGACATCAAGGTTCTGCTGCTCGACGAGCCCTACGAGGGGCTTGCCCCCGTTATCGTCGACGAGATCGAGAAGACGCTCCGCGTCATCAAGGAACAGGGCATGACCACGATCATCGTCGAACAGAACGCGGTGCGCGCATTGGAACTGGCCGATCGCGCTGTTATCCTCGACACCGGCGGCATCGTCTTTGACGGCACCGCGGAGGAGGTTCTGGAGAACGAGGAGCTGCGCGCCGAGTACTTGGCCATCTGAGGCCGCACGGCCCGCCGCCGGGATCTCTTCCTGCCGGCGGGCGGGCCGATTGCACTCGACCGAAATTGCCAAAAACGAGGGGCTAAGATGTCCGAACACCACATTTATCCACCTGCCGCCGAGTTCGCGGCCAACGCTCACGTGGACGCGACCAAATACAAGGAAATGTACGAGGCGTCCGTGAACGATCCGGACGCTTTCTGGAAGGAGCACGGCAACCGCATCGACTGGATCAAGCCCTTTACCAAGATAAAGGACGTGAACTTCGATTTCGGCAACGTCTCGATCAAGTGGTTCGAGGACGGCCAGCTCAACGTCGCGGCGAACTGCGTCGACCGCCATCTTGCGACCCGCGCCGACCAGACGGCTATCATCTGGGAACCCGACGAGCCGACCGACGAGGCCAAGCACATCACCTACGCGGAATTGTCGCGCGAAGTGAACAAGCTGGCCAACGTCTACAAGAAGCTCGGCATCGGCAAGGGCGACCGCGTCGTTTTGTACATGCCCATGATCCCCGAGGCCGCATATGCCATGCTGGCCTGCGCCCGGATCGGCGCGATCCACTCGATCGTCTTTGCCGGCTTTTCGCCAGAGGCGCTGGCCGCCCGCGTCAGCGGATGCGAGGCCAAGCTGGTGGTCACCGCCGACGAGGCGCCGCGCGGCGGGCGCAGCACGGCGCTCAAGGCCAATGTCGACAAGGCGCTCGCCATCAGCGGCGACGTCAAGACGCTGGTCGTTGCGCGCACCGGGGCCGAGGTGAACATGCAGGAGGGCCGCGACCATGCCTACGAGCCGCTCATGGCAGAGGCATCGGAGAACTGCGAGCCCGAGGTCATGAACGCCGAGGACCCGCTTTTCATCCTCTACACCTCCGGGTCGACCGGCGCGCCCAAGGGGGTCGTTCACACCTCCGGCGGCTACCTCGTCTGGGCGGCGATGACCCACGAGATCACGTTCGACTATCACGACGGTGACGTCTACTGGTGCACCGCGGATGTCGGCTGGGTCACCGGGCACAGCTACATCGTCTACGGCCCGCTGGCCAACGGGGCGATCACGCTGATGTTCGAGGGCGTGCCGACCTACCCGGACGCCTCGCGCTTCTGGCAGGTCTGCGAAAAGCACAAGGTGAACCAGTTCTACACTGCCCCCACGGCGATCCGTGCCCTCATGGGTCAGGGGAATGAGTACGTCGAGAAATGCGACCTCTCCAGCCTCAAGGTGCTGGGAACGGTGGGCGAACCCATCAACCCCGAGGCTTGGGAGTGGTATCACAACCAGATCGGCAAGGGTAAGGTGCCGATCGTCGACACGTGGTGGCAGACGGAGACCGGCGGCCACCTGATGACCCCCCTGCCCGGGGCGCACGCGCTCAAGCCCGGCGCGGCGATGAAACCCTTCTTCGGGGTGGTTCCGGCCGTGCTCGACCCGCAGACGGGCGAGGAAATCACCACGAATCCCGCCGAGGGCGTGCTGGTGATGAAAGACAGCTGGCCGGGGCAGATGCGCACCGTCTGGGGCGACCATGCGCGCTTCGAGAAGACGTATTTCGCCGACTACAAGGGGTACTATTTCTCCGGTGACGGCTGTCGCCGCGACGAGGACGGGGATTACTGGATCACCGGCCGCGTGGACGACGTCATCAACGTCTCCGGGCACCGCATGGGCACGGCCGAGGTCGAGTCCGCGCTCGTGGCACATCCCAAGGTCTCCGAGGCCGCCGTGGTCGGCTACCCGCACGAAATCAAGGGCCAGGGCATCTATTGCTACGTAACCCTGATGGCGGGCGAGGAGCCCAGCGAGGCGTTGCGCAAGGAGCTGCGCGACTGGGTGCGGCAGGAAATTGGCCCCATTGCCAGCCCCGACCTCATCCAGTGGGCGCCGGGTCTGCCCAAGACACGCTCGGGCAAGATCATGCGCCGCATCCTGCGCAAGATCGCCGAGAACGACTACGGCAGCCTCGGCGACACGTCGACACTGGCCGATCCGGGGGTCGTTGACGACCTGATCGACAACCGCATGAACCGCGGCTGACCGCGTTCGGCCGTGGGGCCGGCACGGCCCGCGGCACCGCATCCCGGGGCCGGCGCAAACGCGCCGGCCCTTTCCAATGAAACCGGCACCGGGCGGGGCATGTCTTGTCTCCGACATCCTGTCGCAAACCGGCAAGCAGGCTGCCGCGGTCCCGGGCACCGTCGCGTCATGACATCCCTCAGCCCCGACATACAGGGCGTCCCGTCGCGGACGCTGCATGGTATTGGTTGCATCCTGCTGGGCATGTGCCTCTTTGCCGGGCAGGACGCCATGATGAAACTGTTGCTGGGCGCCTATCCGCTGTGGGTGCTGATGTTCGTCCGCTCCTGCGCGGCGGTGGTGGTGCTCGTGCCGCTGATCCTGGTGCTGGGCGGTTCCCATCGCCTGACAACGCCGCACTGGCGGCTGCACCTGCTGCGCGCGACCCTGTTCAGCGCCGGTTTTTCGCTGTTCTACGCTGCATTTCCGTTCATGGGACTTGCCGAAGTCACGACGATCTTTTTCTCGGCACCGCTGATGATCGCCGTCATGGCCGCCTTGTTCCTGAAAGAGACCATCGGCCCCCACAGGATCGCCGCCCTGATAACGGGCTTTGCAGGCGTGGTGATCGCGATGAACCCCGGCGGCGCGAGTTTCACCTGGGTGGCGGTGCTGCCGCTGCTCTGCGCGGCCTTCTATGCCGCATCGCAGATTCTCGCGCGCCGCATCGGGGATCACGAATCCAGCCTGACGGTCGGGCTTTGGACACTGATATTTGCCGGTCCGATCGTTCTGGGCATGGGGTTCGGCCTCAATCAGGTGATATCCTTTGGACCGGAATTCGCGCATCTGCGCTGGAAAGTGCCGGATGCGGCCATCACGGGCGATGCCCTGCAGCTGCTCATGCTGGGCCTTTTCGGCATGGCCGGCTACACGATCCTGTCCCGAGCCTACCAGGTGGCCGATGCCAGCATCATCGCGCCGTTCGACTACAGCTACCTGCCCATCGCGGCGGTCATGGCGTGGATTTTCTGGCAAGAGGTGCCGCCGCTCACGACCTTCGTGGGCATGGCGCTCATCGTCTCCAGCGGCCTCTACATCGCCTATCGCGAGCTGCGTGCCGCGCGCGACGGCGACGGCCAGACCATGGTGGCAGAGTCCGTGACGGCACCTGGTAGCACCTACGCAGCCCCTTTCGACGAGGATCACGACAACGACTAGGCGGCGTTCCGCTGTCCCGGCCCCGTCAATCCCGCGGAAATTTGCCGTCGCCGCCCGCCCCCCTTACGCCAACGCGCTGGATACATAGCTTGGAAGGGTCGAACCAACGGGTGCCCGTGGGCGCCCCGCAAGCTACGGAGGAAAACCATGAAACACGGCATATTCGCTATCGCCATCGCCGCGCCGGTCGCGTTGGCCAGCTGCGCCACCCCCTACCAGGAACGCCAGCTCGGCGGCGCGTTGTTCGGCGGCACGCTGGGGTTCATCACGGCCAAGGCGCTGGACGCCGACGACGACTGGGTTGTCGTGTCGACGCTCGGCGGTGCTGCGGCCGGCACGCTGGTGGCGCGCAACACGGCCAACAACCGCTGCGCCTACGCCACCGAGGACGGCCAGTACCGCGTCGCCCCGTGCTGACATGGGGGGGTCGGGGATTCCTCCGGCCGCCCGGCGACTTGACCCGGATTAATGCAGGGGCGCGGCAAACCGTCTAGGCAAGCAGGATGCAGGCCCGTGCCTGCCGCCCGCCACTGTCCGGAGGATTCCATGAAACGTCCCCTCGCGTCCCTGCTGTTCGCCTCGATCCTGTCACTGGCCGCCTGCGAGACGCCGCAACAAGAGCGCGAGCTTCGCGGTGCGCTCATCGGCGGCGGCTTGGGGCTGATCACTGCCAAGGCGCTGGACGCCGACGACAACTGGGTGATCGTGTCGACGCTGGCCGGCGCGGCTGCAGGGGCGCTCGTGGCGCGCAACACCGCCACAGGCAGGTGCGCCTATGCCCGCGGCGACGGAACCTATTACCGCGCGCCCTGCCGATGATCGCCTTGCGAATCCCTTGTGACCGGGGGCGGCGCGCGGGCCGTCACGGTCAGCCCCGGCCGCGATAGGGCGGAACGCCCTGATCGGGAATCCAGACCCCCTCGGGCATCGGGCCGGTCTGCCAGAACACGTCGATCGGGATGCCGCCGCGCGGATACCAGTAGCCGCCGATGCGCAGCCATTGCGGTTCGAGGAACTCCACCAGCCGCCGCGCGATGGACAGCGTGCAATCCTCGTGAAAGGCACCGTGATTGCGAAAGCTGCCGAGGAACAGCTTGAGCGACTTGCTCTCGACCAGCCACGCGCCCGGTACGTAATCGATCACCAGATGTGCAAAATCCGGCTGCCCGGTCATCGGGCAGAGCGAGGTGAACTCAGGTGCGGTGAAGCGGACGTTGTAGGCCACGTCAGCCTGCGGGTTCGGCACCCGCTCCAGCTCGGCCTCGTCGGGGCTTTGCGGCATGGCGGTCGCCCCGCCCAGCTGCGTGAGGTTCTTGTAGATGTTCTCGTCGCTCATCTCGCGTCTCCCTAAACGCCGCGCTTGTTGCCCCACAGCGTGACATGGAGTTGCGGCAGAACCCGCGCGGCGTACCAGCCGTCGCTTGTCACCCTGTCGATCAGCCAGCGCATTCGCTCATCGATTCCCGGCTGGTCCACGCTGGCCGTGTCGTCGCCCGGCGGTGGCGGGGTGTGGTTGCCCGGCTGCAAATAGACAGGCAGTTCGGGGAACCGCTCTGCCGCCTCCTTGGCATAGGTGTAGTCGGCCTCGTCGAACACCACGATCTTGAGCACAGTCGGCGCCGACTTGGCCGCGCGGACAGCGTTTGCCACGATACGCCAGTCCGTTTCCATCCGCGACGATGGCGGCTTGGGACTGAGCACCAGCATGTCGAGATCGGCAAACCACGGCTTGACGACGGAGCCCTGCGTTTCCATCGCGAAACGGTAGCCCTTGGCGCGGCCCTGTTCGATCAGCCGGTCGAGTGGCTGAATGGCCGGGTTCCCGCCCGACAACGTCACCGTCAGCGGCTTGCCGCCGGAGAGCCGCGCGACCTCGGCCAGCACGTCCTCGGCCGGCATCGGCGTCCAGCTGTCGCGAAAGGCGGCATCCACGGCGTGCAGGCTGTCGCACCACGAACAGCGGAAATCGCACCCGCCGGTGCGCACGAACACCGTCGGCGTGCCGATCAGCGCCCCCTCCCCCTGTATCGTGGGGCCGAAAATCTCGGAGATGCGGATGGCGTCGCGTTCGCTCACGGCCGGTATTCCGCCCATGTCTTGGGGGTCTCGCTGACACGCACCGCGGCCGTTTCGGGCCAGCGGGCCGCGCACCAGTCATGCAGGTGTTTCGCAAGCCGCTCGGCGGTTACCATGTCATCGCCCAACACGTCGTTGAGATGGCGGTGATCCAGCTCGTCGTCGATGTACCGCTTGAGCGCGGCAAGATCGTGATAGTCACGCACGAATCCGTGGGTGTCCAGCGACTCGCCCGCCAGCTCGATCATCACGATGTAGTTGTGTCCGTGCAAGCGCGCGCACGGATGATCTCCGGGCAGATCCTTGAGCTGGTGCGAGGCAGAGAAATGGAATTCCTTGGTGATCCGGTACATCAGGCCTCCTTGACCGCCTGGCGCCAGTAATCGGGGTCGGCATACTCGGTCGGGTCGGGCACACCGGCGATCTCGAACGCCTCGCGCCGTTCAACACAGGTACCACAGCGCCCGCAATGCACCGCGCCCCCCTTGTAGCAGGACCACGTCTCGGCAAAGGGCGTGCCATGCCTCGCCCCCTCGGCCACGATATCCGCCTTGGACACGTTCACGAACGGTGTGTAGAGCGTGATGTCGGCCACACCGTCGAGCGCGTGGCGCTGCATGGTCTGGAACGCGTCGATGAAACCGGGCCTGCAGTCGGGGTAGATGAAATGATCGCCGCCATGCACCGCCGCCGCCACCGCGTCGGCCTTTTCCGCCGCTGCCATCCCGAAGGCGATAGCCAGCATGATCGCGTTGCGATTGGGCACGATGGTGATTTTCATCGTTTCCTCTGCATAGTGCCCGTCCGGCACGTCAACGTCATCGGTCAGCGCCGAACCCGACAGGGCGTGGCCCACGCCGGATATGTCCACGACCTTGTGCGGCACGCCAAGCCGGTCGGCGCAGGTCGCGGCGTACTCGACCTCCTTCACGTGACGCTGGCCATAGTCAAAGGACAGAAGGCCGCGCAAGGCATTTTCCCCCGCAACCTTGTGCGCAAGCGACACGGAGTCGAGCCCGCCGGAGCAGATGACGATGGTTTTCATGGCTGTAACCCTTGTTTTGGTATGCGGGTAGGCTGCGACCGCAAGGTTGCCATGTAACCCGCGACGCCCGCCGGCGCAAGGCGCCGGTCGTGCCGATGCGGCCTGTTCTGCCCCCGCGATCGAGCGGTTGACCGCGACGGAACGAGGCGGCCGCGCGTTACTGTGCCGCCTCCACGCGGGTGGGGGCCGGGCTTGTCCCGTCCTGCAGGGATTCATTGAGGAACCAGTCCCGCAGGGCGACAACCCGGGGATCATGACGCCGGGCCTCGGGATAGGCCACGGAATATATCGTGACCGGCTCGGTCTCGGTGTCGAAGAGGCGGACCAGTCGCCCCTCCTTCAGGGTCGTGCGCACGATCGCGTCCCATGCGAGGCACACACCCTGCCCCCGCTCGGCGGCGACCATGTTGATCTCGCAATGCGCGTTGAAGGAGCCGCCCATGCGCTCTTCCGACACGTCGAAGCCCGCCTGCCGGAACCACCCGGCCCAACCATCCATCACATGGTCGCGAAGCAGCCATTCGTTGAGCAAATCTTCGGGCGCGCGGATGCGTTCGGCGATTTCAGGGCAGGCAACCGGGTAACGGCCGGTCTCAAGCATGGGGTGCACCTCGGCACCGGGGATCGGGCTGTCGCCCCAGTGCACGATCAAGTCGGCGTCGTTGGTTGTGAAATCGGTCACGGGCGCGCCGCTTGCCGTTGTCAGCGAAATGTTGTCGCGCAGCGGGCAGCGGTCCAGCCGCGGCACCATCCAGCGCGCGTTGAAGGCCGCTGTCGCCTGGACCCGGAACGGGGATGTCGCCCCATCGGCCGAGGCGGCGTCGGTCGCGGAGACAAGATCACCGAGGATCGCGCTCAGCGCATCACGGTATGCCCGCCCCGCCGGCGTCAGGTGCAGACGGTTCGCGGCGCGCAGGAAAACCGGCCGGCCGAGGTGGTCTTCCAGCGTCCGGACCTGGTGGCTGATCGCGGACGGGGTCACGCAAAGCTCCTCGGCCGCCAGGCGAAAGCTCATATGTCGCGCTGCCGCCTCGAAGGCGCGGATGGCGGAAAACGGCGGAAGATGCGGCGTCGGCATGGATGAACCCGCCTCATCGGGAGATGAGAAACGATCCTTTGAGCGAAAATTTACGCGACGTTAGCATATTTCGAGTTTCAGCAAAACTTACGGAGGGTTGTCATGACGCCCCTGTCACGGTCCGCACATGCACGGATCGTCCCGATGCTCTGTGCGCTGACGCTGGCGCTGTTGCCCCCGGTCTCCCGCGCCGCAGAGCCCGGCACGGGCTGGCGATCCGCAACGACCATGCCCGCACTGGTGCGCGCGCTCGACTCCTGGCTCGACAGCCACAGCCCCTATGCCGCCCGGGATGCCGCACCGGACATCCGCCTCGTTTCGCATGGCCGGATACGCGCGCTGTCATCGGCGGGGCACCGGTCCGGTGATCGCCGTCGCGGGCTTTACGACCCGGAAAACCGCGTCGTCTACCTCGCGCGGCCGTGGTCGATGCGCGACGCGCGGGATGTCAGCGTGCTGCTGCACGAGCTGACCCATCACCGGCAGGCGACTGCCCGGCACTGGTACTGCCCCGGCCAGCAGGAACTGCCCGCCTACCGCCTGCAGGCCGCATGGCTGGCCGAGCAGGGCACGCGGATCGCGATCAACTGGATCGCGGCCACCTTGGCGGGCGGCTGCACGACCCGGGATATCCACCCCGACTGAACCGTTACGAAACGGCCGCCGGCGCTCCCATGCCGTGCGGCACCACTGGCCGTGGCGTCCAAGGACCCACGGCCCTTTTTTCTTCACTGCGTCGTCCAGCCACCATCCACCGGGATCGCCGTACCGGTCACGTTGTGCGCGATCGGATCGCACAGCCACAGCGCCAACGCACCCATTTCGCGCGGGTCCGAAATGCGCAGGGAGGGCTGCTTTTGCGACAGGAGATCGGTCACCGCGGCATCGCGGTCGCCGCCGATCTCCTGCGCGCGGGTCTCGATCTGGGGCGTGATGAGGGTGGTCTCGGTCCAGCCAGGGCAGATGCAGTTGACGGTCACGCCGCCGCTTTGCCTGCTGCCTGCGGCGGCGTATTCCAGCGCCGCCACCTTGCTGAGCCCCACCAGCCCGTGCTTGGCGGCCACGTAGGGTGCCTTGTTGACCGAGCCGATCAGCCCCTGAACCGAGGCCATGTTGATCACCCGGCCATAGCCGCGCTCCGCCATCGGTGGCAGCGCCGCCTGCATGGTGTAGAACGCCGCCGAGAGGTTCACGCCAATGATCGTCTCCCACGTGGCGTGCGGCATGTCCGCCAGCGGCGCGGTGTGCTGGATGCCGGCATTGTTGACGAGAATATCCGCCCCGCCCCAGTCGGCGACCGCCTGCATCAAGTGGGTGATCTGATCGGGATGCCGCAGGTCGCCGTGAAAGAACTCCGCCTGCGGCGCACCGAGATCCTTGAGATGGGCGCAGACCTCCGCGATCCGGGCGTCGCCCGCGATGCCGTGCACCGCGATCCGCGCCCCCGCGCCGGCCAGCGCTTCGGCCACGCCGAGCCCTATGCCCTGCACCGAACCGGTCACCAGCGCCGTCTTGCCGCTCAGCTCAACCATCTTCCGTCTCCTCCCGCGTATCTCGCAGTTCCATTTGCGACACCGCGTCCTGATTGTTCACCCGCAATTCAGGCGCCGCGCCATGGACCCGGGGCCGCTTGAGCCAATCGACCTGAACGGGACAGGGCGCCTCGGGCGCGGCCCTTGCCGGCGAAGACCGGTGCGGGATCACTCTGCCGCGACGCGCCCCGGGGCCCCGCCGAACCGCCACAGCGCCAACTGCGTGGCCATCGCACCCACCCACATGAAGAAAACCGCGATCCAGGCCGTCAGCGCCATGATGGCGCCGCCCGACAGGCCTGCGCCGACAGCGCAGCCCCCGGCCAGCATGGCGCCAAAGCCCATCAGAACGGCCCCGACGAGGTAACGCTCCATCGGGGTGTCGGTGCCGAAACGCTGGATGCGAAACTCCCGCGTCAGCAGCGCGGTGACCGCCGAGCCGGCGAACACCCCGGGCACCAGCCCCACACCGAAGCCGAGAGGCAGGGCCGTGGTGTTCACCAGCCCCATCAACGTATCGGTTGCCGGCCCTGTAAAGGTTACCGAGGATATCGGGATGATCTCGAACGAAACCTGCGAGACGGCGAAGGTCGCCGCCCAGCCGAGCGCCACCGCCACCCCCACAAGCGCGGCGGCGATCGCGTGGGTGATCCGAACACCGCGCCGCAGCGCCAGCCCGAATGATGCCAGCAGCGCCACCGCCCCGGCCGCTGCGACCACCCCCGATGTCAGCCCGCTATGGGCCAGCAGGCTGCGTGCGCTGCCCCCGGGAACCAGCCAAAGCCCCGCCAGCGCCTCGCGCGCGGGCGCCAGCGCCCCGCGCAGCGCCGATTGCGCCACGAGCGTCAGAACCAGCCCCGTCAGCAGGGCGCGCAGGTTTCCCGTGGCCGACAAGACCAGGAGACGGCTGGCGCAGCCGCGGGCAAGGATCATGCCCGCCCCGAACATGAGGCCCCCGATGATCGCACCCGACAGGCTGCCGGTGGATGCCAGTTGCCGCGACTGCGACACATCCAGCCAACCGGCGGCAACACCGCCCTGTACGCAGGCCAGTGCGGCGAAAAACGAAATGAGCCAGATCGACAGGCGCGGGCCAAGGGTGCCGCCCGCCACCTCGACCGTCGCCGCCCGCAGGCAGAACCGCGAATGCTGGGCCGCGGCGCCAAACAGGATGCCGACGGCCAGCCCGGCCATCATCAGCACGGCCCCATCGCCGTAGCGGTCAAGCAGCGTCACGATCATGGCTCATCCTTTCGGTTTGACCGGATAAGCCCTCGCCGGCGCCAACGCCTTGATATACGTCAAGTGCGGCGCCGGCGCGCCTCTCAGTCGAGCGCGTCTTTCACGATCCCGTCCAGAAGCGTTTGTACCTTCTGCATCTCGCCGTCGGGCATGTTGCGGTAACCGATCTCGACGTCGCCGTTCTTGTCGGTCACGAAGATGCCGTAGGGACAGTGACCGATGTTGGACGGGTCCGCCTCCATCACCTCGCGCGAAACCGTGGCCGAACAGAAAAGAAAGATGTCCGCGGCATCGAATATCTCGACGTCGCTGCCCACGTCCTCGGCCGTGCGATTGAGCATGTCGCCCACATGGCTGGTGTAGTCGATCACCAAACCTTGACCGATGATCGCGTTCTCGACGGCAAAGGTCGCGTCGTCGAAGCTGCCCTCGAAATCGTAGGTCGTCACGTCGGCGGCCAGTGCCGCCGGGGCCATCGTGATGCCGAGGATGGCCGCGAGTATTGGCGTCTTCATGGGAATGCCTCCTTTGCACTGGGAATTTCGTGGCGCGGGCCTTGCCGCCCGGGAAGGCCCGCACCGATGGGTCAGCCGAACATGTCGCTGGTGATGCCGGAATACCAGCCCTCGGATTCCTCGTAGGTCGCCTTGCGGGTGGCCGCGTCCTCGCCGGTCTGGGAGATGAAGCCGTCGACCTTGGCGATCTTTTCCTCGGTGGCTTCGTATGTGGCGCCCACCTTGACCCCGTCGTTGGTGTCGATCAGCGACCAGCAGGTGTTGCTGAATTTCGGCGGGAAGACGCGCGATCCGGTCAGCGCGCCGCGCACCGCGTTGGCGCACACCTTGGCCTGGCTGTTGGCAGCGAAGCCGGATTTCGGCATGTCCCCCTGCGCCGCCGCGTCGCCCAGCACATGCACGTCGGCATCGGCCTTGCTGCTCAGGTCAGCGGCGTTCACCGGGACCCAGTTGCCGTCGGTCACGCCCGCGATCTCGGCGATGCGCCCGGCCTTCTGCGCGGGGATCACGTTGCAGACGTCGACCTGTTCCACGATCCCGTCGATATCCATGGTCATCTCGGCGGGATCGACGCTCACATTGGCGCCGCCGAAATCGGGGCCTATGCGTTCTATCATGCCGCCGTAGTGCTTCTGCCAGCCCTCCTCGAACAGCGCCTGCTTGGAGAATTTCGCCTTGGGATCGGCAACGAGGATCTTGGCGGTCGGGTTCATCTGCTTGAGGGCATGGGCCACCATCGAGATCCGCTCGTACGGCCCAGGCGGGCAGCGATACGGGTTGGGCGGGGCCACCATGCCGAAGATCCCGCCCTCGGGCATCGCCTCGATCTGCGCGCGCAGCAGCTGTGACTGGGAACCAGCCTTGTAGGCATGGGGCATCGCGTTCTGGGCAGTGACGTCCCATCCGGGAACGGACCCGTCGACGAAGTCGATCCCGGGGCTGAGGATCAGCTTGTCATACTCCAGCATCGGGCCGCCGGCGAGACGGACGGTCTTGGCATCCCTGTCCACGTCCACCGCCAAGTCATGAACGACATTGACCCCGCCTGCCGCCAGCTTGCCATATGTGTGGCCCAGATCCTCCATCTCCTTGAAGCCGCCGAGGTAGAGATTGGAAAAGAAACAGGTGTAATAGCTGCGCGTGGGTTCCACCAGCGTGACGTCGATCTCGCCATCGCTGTCCTTGGCGATATAGCGCGCCGCCGTCGCCCCGCCCGCGCCGCCGCCGATGACCACGACCCTTGGTCTCGCCATGCCCTGCGCCATCACGCGCGGCGCGGCGAGGCCGGCTGCCGCGACGGCGCCGGTACGCAGGAAATTCCGTCTGTTCAAAGTCATTTTGGGTCCTCCTCCCCTATGCCTCATCCATCGAGGTCCTTGAAATAGGCCGCGAGCGCCGCGATCTCCTCGTTCGACAAGCGCCCCGCCATCATCTGCATCACCGGGTGGGGACGCAGCTTGTTCTTGTAGGCGTGCATGGCCACCACGAAATCCTCCTCGGGCCAGCGCGTGATCGAGGGTATTCCTTCGGCGCTGCCGTCCGCCTTGTGGCAGGTCAGGCACTCGGTGGCGAGGTATTCACCATACTCCGGATCCCCCTCCAGCGCCAGGATATCGGGATCAAGGTCATGATCGGTCTCGATGGCAGTGGGCGCCGCCTCGGGGATATTGGCCGGGTTGTCGGAAAAGGTGCGCAGATACGCCAACAGGTCGGCCCGTTCCTGCGCATCCTCCAGCCCGCGAAAGCTCATCCGCGTCTTGGAAACCAGCGCGCGGGGATTCTCGATGTAGGCGTCCAGCGTTTCCAGCGTCCAGACAAGACCATCGGTACCCATCCGCTCCATGGCGTTGGAATAGGGGAAATCCTCGTGCGCCCCGGCCTCGCGGCCGAAAATGCCGTTCAGGTGCGGGCCGATCCCGTCCTGGGCGCCGTCGCCGACCTCGTGGCAGCCCGAGCAAAGCGAGAAAATCTCCCGGCCCTTGCCGGCGTCGCCGATGAGCTCGGCGCGGGCCGCGGGTGCGGCCACCGCCAGCGCCACGGCCGCGACGACGCAGCACAAACCGGCCCGCACGCCCCGAAAGATTGCCT